>DAOUTQ010000145.1 GCA_030668615.1 Bacteroidales bacterium
TAGTTGAAATTCTGGGACAACAAAAAGAAGGGAAACCATCAAAAAAAGGCGCAAAATCTAAAAAAGATTAATATTAAAATATATACAAGTTCTCTTTAGGTAATCTCTAAAAATAGTAAAATTCGAGGAGCAAGAAATTTTAAAACCTGAGTTTGCTATTGTAAATGAGGGATTTAAAATTTTGAAGTAACGAAGAAGTTTGAATTTTCAGAGTTTACCTTTAATAAATTAAGATGATGAGGAAACTAATAGAACGTTTTGTTGAATATCCAATATATGCTAATCTTATTATAGTTTTTGTGTTAATTGCCGGATTAGCGAGTTTGTTTTCTATGAATAAAGCCTTTTTTCCGGAATCAGAAAGCAGGATAATTGTTGTATCGGTTTATTACCCGGGAGCTTCGCCTGTCGAAATGGAAGAAGGCGTTACTTCTCGTATTGAGGAAGCTATAAGGGGCTTAGTGGGCATTAAAGAAATAAATTCGACATCTGTAGAAAACAGTGCAAGAGTAACAATCGAAACAACAGGGAAATATCCTATTGATGAAGTATTAATGGAGATTAAAACAGCAGTTGATGGAATTTCTTCGTTACCTACAGCCGCTGAACGACCGGTTGTTGCAAAGCGTAGATCAAGATCAGGAGCGCTTTATATGACTTTGGTTGCTGCAGGAGAAACTGATGTTGATCTAATGACTTTAAAAGAATATGGTCAGCGCATTGAGGAAGATCTTATGAATTCCGGAGTTATGAGTCAGGTATCCGTTTCTGGGTTTCCACCACCTGAAATTTCGGTTGAAGTTAAAGAAGAAGAATTGCTTCGTTATAATATTACCATAAGTGAGATTATAAGAGCAATACAGCTAAATAATCAGGATATTTCCGGTGGTCAAATTAAATCTGAAGAAGAAGAGTTGTTAATTCGTCTTCGCTCCAGAAGTACCGATCCTATTAAAATAGGGAATATTATTGTTCGGGGAAAACCTGATGGAGGATTTATTAGAATTCGGGATATAGCCGAAGTAAAAAAGAAATTTGCCGATACATCTAACAAATCATGGATTAATGGTAGAAATGCCGTTTTTATTAGTGTTGATAAGTTACCCGAGGAGGATCTCGAAGAAATTACTAAATACGCTGATAAATATGCTGAAGAATTTAATGCAGAAAATCAGGGAGTAAGGTTAGAAACTTCATTTTCTTTTTTAGAAATTTTAAATAGCCGCTTAGATCTGCTTACAAAGAATGGTATTATAGGTTTAGTTTTAGTAATTCTTGTATTATCCATGTTCCTGAATGTGAGATTATCACTTTGGGTTTCATGGGGTATTCCGTTTAGTTTTTTGGCGATGTTTATTTATGCAAACCTTGCCGGAATAACCATAAATATGATATCTCTGTTTGGAATGATATTAGTAATTGGGATTTTGGTTGATGATGGAATAGTAATAGCAGAAAACATATACCTGCATTTCGAAAAAGGAAAAACACCGATGAAAGCTGCTGTTGATGGAACTATGGAAGTTATGCCTGCTGTTTTAACATCGGTGACTACAACTATTATAGCGTTTATACCATTATTATTACTTACCGGTACGCGAATGGAAATGATGTACCATATGGCAATAGTGGTTGTAGCAAGTTTATTCTTTTCGTTATTCGAGGCATTTTTTGTTTTGCCTGCACATCTAAGTAGCAATATGATACTTAGTCGTAAAAGTTTAGCAAATAAAAAAAGAGGAATAAAAAAATATTTTGAGCGATTTATTTCGTGGCTGCGCGATGATATTTACCATTACGTTTTAATTTGGTTGTTAAAATGGCGACATGCAGTTATCGGAATTCCTGTTGCACTATTTTTAATTACAGTTGGTTTAGTTGCTGGTGGTCATATAAAGAACACCTTCTTTCCGATGGTCGATTTTGATAATTTTGAAGTAAATATAGCTTTTACTCCTGGCGATGGTGAAAAACAAACAAAAGAGTATTTGGATAAGTTTGAAATTTCTGTTCAGGAAGTGAATCAAGAGCTAACAAAAGAGTTTAATCTGGATGAAGATATTATTGATTTTGTTATGAAATCGATTGGAAATTCATTTAGTGGTCAGGAGATTGGATCGCATGCCGGAAATCTCAGGATTTATCCAATAAATCTGGAAGGAATAGATATTAGTGGACACGAGATTGCTAATCGTGTTAGACAGAAGATAGGAAAAATTCCGGAAGCCCGAAAGTTTACTGTAGCAGGTAGAAATCGTTGGGGATCACCTATTTCGATAAGTTTAATGTCTAAGAATTTACAGGAATTAGACGAAGCAAAGGAATATTTAATGAGCCGTTTAACAGAACTTCCTCAATTAAAAGATATTAATGAGAATGTTGCTTTAGGAAAGCAGGAGATAAGACTAAAATTAAAACCGAAAGCATATTTTCTTGGCTTAGATGAAAGCACAATAGTACAACAAGTTCGTCAGGGATTTTACGGTGGACAGGCACAGCGCTTGCAGGAAGGTCGAGATGAATTACGTGTTTGGGTACGTTATCCAAAGTCGGATAGACTAACTATCGGACAAATGGAAAACATGAAAATAAAAACGGCTATGGGAGAATATCCTTTAACTGAATTGGTTGATTATGATATGGAAAGAGGTCCTGTTGCTATTAATCGTTATAATGGATCAAGAGAAATAAGAGTTGAAGCAGAAACTATAAATCCTATGGCTCCTGTTCCTGAAATATTAGATCAAATTACACGTGAAATTATGCCTGATGTTGAAGCTCAGTTTGCAGGTATACGTTATGAATATCAGGGTCAGCAAAAAGCTGGGAATGAGGCTATGTCGAAAATACTGCCATATTTCCTGATCGCATTTTTATTAATCATTTTTATAATGGTTTTGCATTTTAAAAGCTTTAATCAAACCCTGATAATATTGGTTATGATACCTTTATCAATGCTTGGCGTATTTTGGGGGCACGGAATTCACGGAAAGCCTTTATCAATAATGAGCTTGTGGGGCATGGTAGCTTTAATGGGTGTAATTATTAATGATGCTATTGTATTTCTTGCCAAGTATGATGGAAATTTGTTGGAAGGGAAAAAAGTTCATGATGCGATAGTTGGTGCGGGTAAATTAAGATTACGACCAATAATTCTTACTACTGTAACAACTGCTGCCGGGTTATTTCCAATAATCCTTGAAAAAAGTATACAAGCACAGTTTCTTATTCCAATGGCAATTAGTTTAGCTTACGGAGTTGCTATTGGTACTATATTTATATTGATATTTTTCCCTGTACTTATTATGCTTTTAAATGATTTTAGGGTATTCCTAAAATACTTATGGACAGGAGTTCGTCCTGAAAGAGAAGATGTTGAGGTAGCTATAATCTTAAATAAACGTAAATTGAAATACGAATCAAATACACGAGGTGAAGATGAATAAAAAAGGCATAATAATATATATTATACTTGCAGCTATTGTTTTTTCCGCTGTATCAGTGAAATCTCAGGAAACAACATTGAGCGTTTCCGATGCTTTAGAAAAAGCACTTACAAATAATTACGGAATTATTATCTCAAAATCAGATATTGATATTGCAGCTATAAATAATAGTTGGGGTACTGCCGGAAGATATCCAACGATTGGATTTAATGCAACATCTGCAAATAATCAGGAGTTATTAAATAATACTAAATCTAATATAGTAACGGGAGGGATTGGTTTAAATTGGACAATTTTTAATGGTTTTCGTGTAAATCTTACCAAAAACAAATTGGAAAAGCTTGAAAGTCTCTCAAAAGGACGTTCTGCTGTTGTTGTCGAAAATACAATTCAGGATATTATTATGAGCTATTACAATATCCTACTACAAAAAGAACGTTTAGAAGTGCTAAACAAAGTAATGATATTATCAAAAGATCGTTACGACTACGAACAAACTCGATATGAAATTGGAGGCTCAGGAACATATAATGTTTTATTAGCAAAAAATATTTATTTAAACGATAAAGCTTCGTATCTAAATCAGGAAGTTATTGTTAGAAATGCAGTGCGGAATTTGAACTTTCTATTAGGTGAAGATCCAAACATTAAATGGACTTTTACCGAAGAATTTAATTCAGATACTACTGAATATATATTGGGAGATTTATTGGATAAAATGATGGGAAGCAATCAAATATTGCAAAACCAATACGCAAATCTTTTATTGCAGAAAAACGAAATCGATATACAGCGCAGTTCTTTATATCCGCGCTTAAGTGTGGCTGCAGGAGTAGATAATTCATATTCATGGATAAAGCCTGATGCGTTACCAGAAACGTATAACGAAGGTCTTACACCTTACGGAAACGTAACTTTATCGTACGATATTTTTACTGGAGGAAACAGAAAAGATGCAATTGATATAGCTAAAATAAATGAGCAAATTACTCAGGTTGAAACTAATGAAATGAAACACAGTTTAACCAATCAGCTTTTTAATGAATATGATGTGTACAATTTGCGCAAAGTGCTTGTAAATGTTGCAAATGAAAGCTTAGAAGCAGCAGAAATGAATCTGCAAATTGCCGATGAAAAATTTAAATCAGGAGCAATTAATTCATTTAATTATCGCGATATACAATTAAGCTACTTAAACTCAGCTTTAAATCAGTTACAATCGATTTATAACCTGATTTATGCAAATACTACTTTAACTCGTTTAACAGGAGGGTTTTTGGATGAAACAAAGTAATAAAAAGAAGAGATTGTCCAAAAAGACCAAACAACTGTCATTCTAAGTTAATCGAAGAATCTATGCTTTTCAAAATGAGATATTTCGACAAGCTCAATATGACATCTAAATTTTATTTATTTATAAGGGTGTAATATTACTGAATACAATATCGGACAAAAAGTGCATTTCAGAATTCATTTTTCTTTTTACGGTTATTTGCAAAATATTAGCGAATATAAGAATGATGACTACTAATATAAATCTGTAGATTTTATGTATCTAAATTCTAAATATCAATTTGTAATTTGTAGCCGTAGTGAAATGATGGAAATTACAAAAAAATGCTTTTGTTTATTTGAATTAAAGTGAATCTCTTAAATTATGGAAAATATAGATCTTTTGTTAGAAGAAAAGGATGGATGCACTGAATTAGAAAAAATTAAAACTGAACTTTTAAATTTAGAAACTGCAAAAACCGAATTTTTAAAAATAATATGTCATGGGATTTGGACACCATTAAATGGGATAGTAGGTCCGGTTCAATTATTGAAAAGCTTTCCAATGACAGAGCCTATGGGAAACATAATGTGTATATTAGAAAACTCCATAACGCGATTAGAAGAATTTTTACAAAAAACAATGTTAGCTACTGAATTAAGATTAGGGAAGTACAGATTAAATATACAGGAGTTTATATTATATAATGAAATAGAAGATTGTATTTGTGATTTAAAAAAGGAAATCAGGAGTAAAAATATAAAAATAAACATTGATATTCTCGATTACGTATCTGTAAAAGCGGATAAAAAATTGTTACAAAAATGTATCAATAATGTTTTAACCAATGCTATTACTTTTTCAAAGAACCATGGAATAATTGATATTAAGGGGAATTATACTAATAATTCAGTTGTTATTGAATTTATGGATCAAGGTCAGGGATTTTCGGAAGCAATTCTTAATAATAAGTTTAAACCATTTAGCATAGATAAGAACTATAATGATAAAAGCATAGGTCTTGGACTATATTTAATCAGTCTAATTATAAAAGCTCATTCAGGCAAAGTTGAAATTAAGAATAATATTTTTGGTGGAGCCACTGTAGAATTACTTATTCCGAAAGTTCACTTTTAAAAGCATAAGGTCTTAACCGTTATTTGTTATCCTTTTTACAAGGAGTTTATTAAATTTTAATTTTTGCGTTTCCCTTACTATTTGCCAACTAAAATTTTAGGTTAAATTATATACAATCAGTCTAACAATAAATTGTTATTATTGTATATTAAATTTATAGCGTAATGATAAAAGTTGTTATTGTTGAAGACGATGTACAAACAATTGAAACTATAAACGAGATCTTAAGCTCATTTTGCAAAGATGTAAAAGTCGTTGGTTTAGCACATGATATAGATACTGGATTGTCTGTAATTCAGGAAAATTCTCCTGATTTAGTCCTATTTGATATTAATCTTCCGGGAGGTACCAGCTTTGATATTATTCAAAAACTTGACGATATTAATTTTAAAATCATATTTATTACCGCCTATGATAAATATGCTTTAAAGGCAATTAAATTAAGTGCCTTGGATTATCTTCTTAAACCAATCGATCCAAAAGAGTTGGTCGATGCAGTGAATCAAGCAACAGAAATGATACAAGATGAAAGTACCGAGATGCAGATAAATACATTGCGTAACAATATCCAAAACAAACAGAATAAAGCAAAAAAGATTGTATTAAAAACTTTTGAAAGTATATATCTTGTAGATATTCAAAATATAGTGCGTTGTGAAAGCGGTGGAGCATATACTTTTTTTTATTTAAACGATGGAAAAAAAATAACAATTTCGAAGTTGTTAAAAGAATATGATGAATTATTGCAGGACCATGGTTTCTTTAGAGTCCATCAATCTCATTTGATCAATATAAATTACGTTGAGAGATTTGACAAAAGGCAAGGTGGAACACTTATTATGAAAGATGGAGCGAGTGTTCCTGTTTCGTACCGTAAAAAGGAAAATCTTTTAAAATTATTTGAGAACCTATCTAACAAATAATAATTAGTGTGCATAGAGGGGGAATTTTATCAACGAAATAACTATTAAATAATTGATTACGGTCGTCTAAAATCTTTATTTTAGTTTTTCTCTTGTTGGATTAATATTTTCCATTATTTTTGTGGCATCTTACATTGAAGGTACTATATTGGGTATGAGAAAATTAAAATGTTTTTTTAGCAGGAGGGCGAGTTATGTTCTACTGCTGCTGGTTATTTGTTCCGAACTGGTCATTGCCCAGAACCAAATAGAAAATAATAATTCAGGAAAAGAAATTTATAGCGCTTTTGATGATACAACATTTATTAATCATTATTTGGATACAGGTGATAAATACCAGTTGTTAAACGAGGACTCAGCTATATGTTATTATACAAAAGCGTTAGATATTACAGAAAGGAGTTTGCAAGATTCTTACAGTAATGATAATTCAGAAGAATTACAGAATACGCTTCTATTAAAAAAGGCCGTAGCCTTTGATAAAATAGGCTTAATGTACTATTATCAATGCCAGTATAACAAATCGATTGATTATTTCGAAAAGGCACTTACCCTAAGTAAAGAACTGGAAAATAATAAAATGATAGCTGTTCTTTATAATAGGTTGGGATATACATATAGGCAACAAAACATATATACTAAAGCGTTAGAATATTTTGCTAAATCATTAGAAAAGTATGAAATTCTTAATGATCAGGAGAAAATGGCCTCAGTTTATAATGGTATTGGTACTATTTATTATCGTCAAGGGAAATACGAAAAAGCTATAAAACAAAATGAAAAATCATTAAAAATCTACGATGAATACGGAAATGAATATGAAATGGCTTCATTGTATAACAATATAAGTCTTGTTTACTATGAAATAGAAAATTTCGAAAAGGCAATATATTATTTCGAAAAGGCATTATATATTTATAAAAAACTTGATGATCAAAAACGTGTATGTGTTATTTATAACAATTTAGGAGCAACATTTATTGAACAAGGTAATAATAAAAAAGGGATGGAGTATTATTCCAAATCGTTAGAATCAGCTAAAATACTAAAGGATAGTTTAACAATTGCAAATACCTTAAGTAATATAGCCGGAATTTATATTGATATGAATAACACTTCAAAAGCATTAGAATATGTTACTGAATCGTTAGAAATAAACCAGGCTATTAAAAATAAACCAGGTATTTCAATAACTTTATCGAATATATCTTTCCTATATAATAAGCAAAACAATCATTATAAAGCAGTTGAATATGCGTTGCAAGCACTTCAGGTTGCCCGTGAAATTGGTGCATTAGCCCAGGAAAAAGAAGCCAGTTTAAACTTATCTGATGCCTATAAGGGTTTAAATGATTTTGAGAATGCTTTAAAGTATATGAAATTAAATAACCGTTTAAAGGATAGTCTTTTAAACGAAGAAAATAGTAATGCGATTAATGAATTTATTACTAAATACGAAACTGAAAAGAAACTACAGGAATATGAGCTGTTACTTAAAGAGCATGAAATTCAGGACTATAAATTAAGCAAAAGTAAACAGGTAGTAATTATAATTGTAGGAATATTATTTCTAACAATATCTATATTTATTTTGATTTACAGGCAACATAAAA
>DAOUTQ010000202.1 GCA_030668615.1 Bacteroidales bacterium
ACCTTGTCAGGATGTCCTTCAGAGACAGATTCAGATGTAAATAAATATCCCATAATAAAATTTATTTATAATGATTAAAAATAATAAAGGCCAAAAATAATGTTTTCAATTAACAATTACCAATGTTCAATTAACAATTTACAATTACCAATGATCAATTATCAATTTACAATTACCAATGATCAATTAACAATTATCAATTACCAATGATCAATTTTCAATTTATTTTTTGAGTCGGGTTTTTTTAAGGATAGAAAATAATATTTTTCCTAATTCATCTGCTTTTTCAAATAATGGATTATACCGTTTATTATTCAAGTTGTCATATTTGTGAAAAACAAATATGGATTGAATATATAACGGCATTTGTTTACATCCCGAATTTCGGGGAACCGTTCTAATCTTCAAGGCACCACATTATATGCGACATTTTGAAGAAGAATTGGTATTAAATGTTGAATCAGATATATAATTGGTTTCTTTTAATAATTTGAGCCAATACTTTGTTTCAAGACATTCTTATTATAAGCAATTGATATTTTATTGGAGAAGTCAGCTTTTGATATTGCTCCATTCGCTTCAGAAATATTCGCGCCAATTGACGTTCCGCTTCGCAAAATCTGTTTTGATAAAATATATTCTTTGTGATCAGCAACAATCTTTTTATACAAAAACACTATCTTCTTCGCAAAATCGAAAGATTTGTCTAAAGCAGGATTTTCTTTTTGCATATTTTATTAATTGATAATTGTTAACTGATTATTGTTCATTGATAATTGAAGAATTGTCTATTGTCGTGTTAGTTCTTGAAAAACTTCCTCTAAGCTTTTTTCTTTTTTCTGCATGGAAAGTACAGCTAAATCAGATTTAACAGCAAAATTGAAAATCTTTGGACGAATATCTTCTATTGAAGTGCTTTGTATTAACCAATTTTTATCATCTATTTTAGCAACTTTATCTACCAACTCAATATTTTCGAGTTGTTTCTGATCTGGTGCTTTGTCAAATTCTACAATAATAGTAATTAATTGATCCTGAGTGTGTGAGTAAATAGAATCGATAGAATCGTCAGCGACAATTTTTCCTTTATTTATGATAATGATACGATCACAGATAGCCTCAACTTCCTGCATAATATGTGTTGAAAGCATAACCGTTTTTTCTTTTCCAACAGCAGAAATTAAATTACGAATTTCAATAATTTGGTTTGGATCTAATCCCGAGGTAGGCTCATCTAAAATTAAAATTTCAGGGTCGTGAATAAGTGCTTGTGCAAGACCAACCCTTTGTCTGAATCCTTTCGAAAGAGCACCAATTTTTTTCTTTTGCTCAATACTTAATCCTGTTTGCTCAATAATTTCTTTTATTCTTGATTTTGTATTTTTCCCAAGCTTGTAAATTCCTGCAACAAACTCAAGATATTCTTTTACATACATATCAAGGTAAAGAGGATTGTGTTCAGGTAAGTATCCAATATGTTTTCTTATTTCAAGTGATTTGTCAATCAAATCAAGATCGTTAATTTTAGCTTCGCCTGATGAAGGAGGAATAAATCCTGTAAGGATCTTCATAGTAGTTGATTTCCCTGCACCGTTTGGACCAACAAATCCTACAATTTCACCTGTTTTTATTTCAAAGCTTATTTGGTCTAAGGCTTTTTGTTGCCCGTATATTTTGGTTAAGTTTTTAACTTGTATCGACATAATATTGTTTTTTTAGATGATACGAAAATAATTAATTTAGCTTCAAGTAGCAAGCTTTAGCTCTCATGCTTCGATAGGCTCAGCATGACAAAAATAAATTTTTTAATCTCCTGTTTATGGTATTCTGTCATCTCCGGCCTGATCGGAGATCTATATTTTCTCCACATTGAGATTCCCTTTTGCAAGGGAATGACATATTTCTTTTTGTGATTCTGAGCAGCTTTTTATTACTTTTACATTCATTATCAGAATAAAATCAAATGAAATACGAAGAATATATCAATTTATTTCAATACAAACGATTAAAAACTCGTTCGGTTCAGATTGGCAACATTGAAATGGGAGGAAATAATCCAATTCAGATTCAATCCATGACAAGTACGAACACGCTAAATACATCAGAAACAATTGACCAGTCGCTCAGAATTATCGAGGCCGGAGGTGAAATTGTTCGCATAACAGCACAAGGTGTTAAAGAGGCAGAGAATCTTGAAAATATAAAAAAGGGAATTCGTGAAGCTGGATTTAAAACTCCCGTGGCAGCAGATATTCATTTTAATCCAAAAGCTGCCTTTACAGCAGCCGAATTAGTTGAAAAAGTGCGTATCAATCCTGGAAATTTTGTTGATAAAAGATCTGATGTATCAAAAGGAGAATTTTCGACAGAAGAATATCAAAAAGAACTTAAAAAAATAGAAGATAGCTTGATTCCTTTACTTGAAATTTGTAAAAAAAATAAAACTGTACTTCGTATTGGTGTAAATCATGGTTCATTATCCGACAGAATTATGAGTAGGTTCGGAGATACACCGGAAGGAATGGTTGAATCGGCATTGGAATTTCTTAGAATTTGTGTGAAGGAAAGTTTTTTGAATATTGTTGTGTCTTTAAAATCGAGCAATACAAGAGTAATGGTTCAGTCGAATCGTTTACTCATTACACAAATGACAGATGAAGGAATGGATTTTCCATTACATCTTGGGGTTACAGAGGCCGGTGAGGGCGAAGATGGTAGAATAAAATCGGCTGTTGGAATAGGAACTTTACTTTCAGATGGAATAGGAGATACTATTCGTGTTTCATTAACAGAAGCACCTGAAAATGAAATTCCTGTAGCGCAAAAACTGGTAAACTATATTGCAGAAAAAAAAGATCATAAAGAAATTAAGTCAGTAAATACTGCACCTGTTGATTTTTTTGAATACTCAAAAAGAAAAACGAATCAGATTTTTAATATTGGAGGTGAAAGCCTGCCGGTTGTAATTTCTAAAATAGAAAGTAAGAATGATTTAATCCCTGAATTTATTTATGTTGGTGACAGATTTGTGATTGATTCAAGTAATGCAAATTCTATTTTTATTATTGATGAAAGTGGTTGGGATCAGGGGATTTTTCACAACGACAATGTTGTTCCCATGTTTAAATCGGTAAATGATTTTTATTTTGCAGAAAATCAATCGAATAAACTAAATTTTTTACAACTGAATTGTAATGAGATTAATGATGAAAATCTTTTAAAGATTAGAAATTTTAAAAATATTGTTTTAATCCTGGAATCTAATAATAAAAATAGTTTTGCTGATCAGCGTGCTGCATTTTTTAAATTGATGAATTCAGGAAACAACCTGCCGGTTATTATAAAAAAATCGTATAAGGAAAATACTTTAGAGGATTTGCAATTAAAATCATCATGTGATTTAGGCGGTTTGTTTTTAGATGGTTTTGGTGACGGAATCTGGATTGAAAATATAGGAGATATCAATGGACAAGATATCATAAATGCTTCGTTCGGAATATTACAGGCAAGTCGAGTACGTACTTCAAAAACAGAATATATTTCATGTCCGGGATGTGGACGAACGCTTTTTGATCTGCAAAAAACTACCAAAGAAATTAGAGAACGTACATCACATTTAAAAAGTCTGAAAATAGGAATAATGGGATGTATTGTAAATGGCCCTGGCGAAATGGCCGATGCCGATTATGGATATGTAGGAGCAGGTCCCGGAAAAATTACTTTGTATAAAAATAAGGAAGTTGTTAAAAAGAACATTCCAGAAGGAAATGCTGTTGAGGAATTAATACAGCTTATTAAGGATTCTGGAGACTGGATGGATTAATTGTTTTTAACGTTTTTAATGTGACTTGTCGTCACGATGAAAGGTTAACAATATAGTTAAATTAGAAGACTTTCCTTCGTCCGTAGGACAACGAAACGTCAGAAAGAGAAAGAAATTATTTTAACGCTATGTGATTGAGATCACGATAGAAAGTTAAAAACAGGATTGGATTAATAAGGAGAAAGTTTAAATAAAAATATTAAAGGACTTTCTTTTGTCCAACGGACAAGGAAACGTCAAAAATAGAAAGAAATTTAATTATGAAACTATTGCTGGAGTATGGTAATTACTATCATATTTATAACAGAGGAAATAATTATGAAAATATTTTTATTGATGAAAAAGATCACCAACACTTTTTAAAGTTAGTTCATATTTACATTGACCCTGTAGCTGATATTTTTGCCTGGTGTTTAATGAAAAATCACTTTCATATTTTAGTTCGGATAAAAGAAGAAAAGGAAACAGGATATTTAAGTTCTTCAAATGCAAAATCTGAAGATTCTGAAATCAAGTGGAAAACACATATTAAAGATGAACCTTCCAAAGAATTTTATAAAAAACCTGATCCAACACAACAGTTTAAACATCTTTTTAATGCTTATTCCCGCTGGTTTAATATTAGACATGGGAGAAGAGGATCATTATTTGAAAAGAATTATGAAAGAAAAATTGTTAATAACCAAAAACAGTTAATAAACCTAATCTTATATATTCATAACAATCCGGTAAAGCATGGTTTTGTGCAACATGTTAATGAATATTCTTGGACATCTTACCATACAATCATTTTAGAAGAACCAACTAATTTAAAAAGGCTTGATGTGATAAACTACTTTGATAACCTGGAGAATTTTAAATTTATTCATAATTGTATTGATAATGAGGATAGTTTTAATGATTTGGTTTTTGAATAATTTAATATAAACTCACAATGGCACGAACGTTTCCTTGTGACTTTCGTCACGAAGGAAAGTTCTGCTATCGCTGTTGAGGAGTTGATTCAACTTATTAA
>DAOUTQ010000113.1 GCA_030668615.1 Bacteroidales bacterium
AATTAATATTTTAGGTTTAAGTGCAATCGCCATTGCAATCATCACACGTTGCTTTTGCCCACCAGAAATTTCATGGGGATAACTGTTAAATATTCTTACTGGATCAGGAAGTTTAACCTCATCGAACAATTCTAAAACTTTTGATTTCGCCTTTGCTTTGCTTATACGAGTATGATTCGTTATTAATTCCAGAACCTGCATCCCACATTTTAAAGAAGGATTAAGAGAGGTCATTGGTTCCTGAAAAATCATTGAAATTTCATTTCCCCTGATTTTTACAAGTTCTTTTTCACTTAGAGAAAAGAGATCAATTTTAGATTCATCGTTAAAAAAGGAAATATTACCGCTATCAACACAGGCATTTACAGGTAATAATTTAAGTACAGACAGCGCAGTTAAAGATTTTCCTGAGCCAGACTCACCAACTACTCCAAGTGTTTTTGCTTCTTTAAGATTGAATGATATGTTTTTCAGGACAGTTTTATTTCCTGAATTACTTTTGAAGGATAACGATAAATTTTTTATTTCAAGGATATTCACCTGTTAGTTCTTTTTAAATAGAGATCTAAAGAGTTCTTCCACTTTTGCAACCTTAACAATCTGAATTTTATATTTTGACATATCAACACTTTTAGAATTATATCCTGAAATATAAATCTTTTTAAATCCTAATTTATTCGCTTCTCCTATTCTTTGTTCAATCCTGTTTGCAGGTCTTATTTCACCTGTTAGTCCAACCTCTCCAGCAAAGCAAACAGTTTTTTCAATTGGAATATCCAGATTAGAAGATAAAACAGAAGCAATTACAGCCAAGTCAGAAGCCGGATCATCAATCTTAATTCCTCCTGCAACATTTAAAAAAACATCTTTTTGCCCTAATCTGAAACCAGCCCTTTTTTCCAAAACAGCTAATAACATTCCAAGTCTTCTATTATCCAATCCAGTAGATGATCTTTGAGGAGTACCGTAAGCTGCAGAACTAACCAACGCCTGAATTTCAAGCAATAAGGGTCTAACTCCATTTATTGTTGAAGCAACTGTTGTTCCGCTTAAATTTTCATCTGTTTGTGTTATTAAAACTTGCGAAGGATCAGCAACTTCAACCAAACCATTATTATTCATCTCAAATATTCCTAATTCAGAAGTTGATCCAAACCGATTTTTAGTAGTCCTTAAAATTCTGTACATGTTATTATGGTCACCTTCGAACTGTAAAACCGTATCAACAACATGCTCCAGAACCTTTGGTCCTGCCAAATTGCCTTCTTTATTTATATGACCGATCAGAAAAACTGGAGTTCCGGTTTCCTTTGCATATTTTAACAACGAAGCTGCGGTTTCTTTTATTTGTGAAACTGTTCCAGCCGATGACTCAAGTTTGTCGGTATACAATGTCTGAATTGAATCAACAATAATAATATCAGGTTTGATATTTAATGCATGAGTATAGATATTTTCAAGTAATGTTTCACTAAGTATAAAACAGTTATCATTGTTAAGTTTTAATCTTTCTGCACGTAATTTAATTTGCTGCGGGCTCTCCTCTCCAGAAATATAAAGAACTTTATGCTGATTTAATTTTAATGCAACTTGCAAAGCAAGAGTCGATTTGCCTATCCCAGGCTCTCCACCAATCAGAATTAATGAACCATATACAAGTCCGCCACCTAATATTCTGTCCAACTCTCCAATTCCAGTTGATATTCTACCTTTTTTTTCTGATTTAATATCAGATATTTTTTGAGGCAATTGTTTTTCTTCTGTGAAATTAACCTGTGTTTGTGTTTTCGTTTTCGAAACAACCTGCTCTACATATGTATTCCACTCATTACATGCAGGACATCTGCCAATCCACTTTGCTGATTCTGCACCACAATTCTGACAAAAATATACGCTTTTAGATTTCGCCATTTTTAATCTTTCAGTTTTTCAAGAATTGATGTAGTAGAATATCCTTCAATAAAATCTATCGTAACAACCTCTCCTCCATTCTCCTTAACAATATCGTATCCAACAATATCTTCTGCTTTATAATCGCTACCTTTAACTAAAACATCTGGATTTACTTTTTTAATTAGTTCGTAAGGAGTGTCTTCATTAAATAAAATAATTGCAGATACAAAACTTAAAGAAGCAAGTAAAATGGCTCTTGCATATTCATCCTGAATAGGTCGGTTTTCTCCTTTAATTCTTCTTACAGAACTATCAGTGTTTAATCCAATAACCAAAACATTTCCTGAACTTGCAGCTTTTGCAAGATATTCCACATGGCCGCGATGCAATATATCAAAACAACCGTTAGTAAAAACAATCTTCTGATTCTTTAGTTTCCAATATGTGAGGTAAGGTATGATATTATCAATATCAATGATCTTAGATTTAACAACATCCAGTTTATTCATAAAATTAATTTTGATGACAAAACGTAAAGTTAAATATTATTTTTCCTTTTACGGCGGGAATTAAAAAATAACATTAACACAGAAAATGTGCCTGTTATTAATACCAATACAACCTGTGATTCATGCTGTATTGTTGCAAAAACCAATCCGTCAGCTTTTGAAATACCGTACAATAGAAGACCTGAAGATATTATCCAATGAAATGCACCTATTCCACCCTGAACCGGAGCTGCCATTCCAAGCCCTCCGATTACCAGCAAAAATAATGCATCGATGGGTTTTAAGCCCTGCGTTGCAGGAATTGAAAAAACAACCACGTAGGTCATTAAAAAATACATTAGCCATATTAAAACCGTATGAAAAAAGAATGCCGAGCGACTTCGCATTTTTGTAACAGTTTTAATTCCTGAGATTACTCCCCTAATTATTTTTCTTATTTTAAGAATAATCTTTACCCTTTTGAATTTTTTCCTGAAATAATATATTAAACTAATTGTTGCCCCTATTACAACAACTATTATTAACCAATAATATATTGAAAAATCTACAGTATCAATAAATTTTTGGGAAATTGGAATAAAAACATTCTCCTTAATAAAAAATCCGAATGATTCAATTTTAGCAATAAAAATAATAAACAATAAAAATAAAAGAACAACCAAATCAATTGCGCGTTCAATTATTACGGTTCCAATTAAAGAATCCATTGGAATTTTATCCGATTTAGTTAAAGATCCACACCTACTTATTTCCCCAATCCGTGGGAATGCCATATTTGCAAGATAGCCAAGCATAAGAGCGTAAAAAACATTTTTTACAGGAGGATTGTAATTCAAGGGCTCAATCAGCAATTTCCATCTGTAAGCTCTACTTATATATCCTATTAGGGCAAATAACAACGATAACAGGACCCAATAATAATTTGCATTTTTTAAATCATGAACTAATGTATCGAATTCGATATCTCTAAAAGCAAGATAAAGCAGAAGTATTCCTAAAGCTAAAAAAATAAAAAAATTTAATATTCTTATTATTTTGCGTTTCAAGAATTTAGATTAATTTATTAGTTGCGGTATCCGGGAAAAGCAAGGTTGGTTTGAAATTTTTAGCATCTTCAAAATCCATCGAAGCATATGAAATAATTATAATAACATCACCTACAGTTGCTTTTCTTGCTGCTGGTCCGTTTAAGCAAATTTCACATGATCCTCTTTCTCCTTTTATTACATACGTTTCCAGCCGTTCACCATTATTTATATTAACAACCTGAACCTTTTCATTTTCAATAATGTTTGAAGCCTCCATTAAATCTTCATCAATAGTAATACTTCCAACATACTGAAGATTGGCTTCTGTAACAGTTACTTTATGTATTTTCGATTTTACAACTTCGATGTTCATAACAAGCTTAAGATTTTGTACAAATTTAAGAATAAAATCTAATATTATCTATCAGTCTTATATTGCCAACATGAACAGCAATACATCCGGTAATATTTTGGGATTGAGTCCATTCTATTACAGACTCAAGAGTTTCAGAATCAACTATTTCAAAATACTCAACCTTTAAAAATGGATTTTCATTTATTTTACGCATCACCCACTCTTTTGTTTCTATAAGATTTAATAATTTCATCATATTTACTGATTCAAACAATGTTTTTGATATCAGAGATACATTTTTACGTTGATCTTCTGATAACAAAATATTTCTGGAGCTCATTGCCAAACCGTCTTTTTCCCTGATTATTGGACAAGGAACAATTTCAATATCTAAATCAAGTAATTTTGTTAAATGCTTTATAACAGCAACTTGCTGAAAGTCCTTTTCTCCAAAATATGCTTTGTGAGGACTAACAATTTCAAATAATTTACTTACAATAAGTGCTACACCTCTAAAATGTCCCGGTCTATGAGCACCCTCCATAACCTTATCGGTATTTCCAAAATCAAATTCTCTTTTATCCTCTTCGGGATACATTTCTTCCTTAGAAGGTGTAAAAAGAAAATCACAATTAATACTCTTTAACTTTTCAATATCATCAGAAATAATTCTTGGATATCTTTTATAATCATCTTGATCATTAAATTGAGTAGGGTTAACAAAAATGCTCACTATTGTAATCTCATTTTCTTTGTTTGAACGCCGAATAAGAGATAAATGTCCTTCGTGCAAAGCTCCCATAGTTGGAACAAAACCAACAGAAACCCCTTGTAGCCTAAATTCCTTCACAATGCTTTGCAGAACATTTCTGCTGTCAACAATTTCCATATTCAATATTTAATTCGTTAACCGAGGGGCAAAGTAAAAAATAATATTTCAATTATTAACAATCATAATATACTTATAGTTTATGTAATCTCTAATTTGTTGATGATTAATATAATTTTTACTAATTTTGCGGTGGTTTAAATTAATTTAAATTTCCAGATGGAGAATACGAAGGTTTTATTTATTTCGCAAGAGATTACGCCTTATTTACCTGAAAGTAAGATGTCGTTAATTGGACGCAATCTACCACAAGGTATACAGGAGAGGGGAAAAGAAATCAGAACATTCATGCCAAAATTCGGATTGATAAACGAGCGGCGCAATCAATTGCACGAAGTTATCCGATTGTCAGGAATGAACTTAATTATTAATGATACGGACCACCCGTTAATTATTAAGGTTGCTTCAATTCAAGCTGCGCGCATGCAGGTTTATTTCATTGACAATGAAGACTATTTTCAAAGAAAACATACTTTACAGGACGAGAATGGCAATTTCTTTGAAGATAACGATGAAAGAACAATCTTTTTTGCCAGAGGTGTGCTAGAGACTGTTAAAAAATTACGATGGGCTCCTGATATTATACATTGCCATGGCTGGTTTACAGGCTTGGTACCATTATATATTAAGAAAGCATATAATGAAGATCCGTTATTTGCAAATTCTAAAATTGTATATTCTGTCTACGAAAATGAATTTGACAAACCTTTAAACAAAAGTTTTAACGATAAATTATTATACGAAAGCATAACAAAAGATGATACCAAGATTTTAAAAGATCCTAATTTTGTTAATTTGAGTAAACTTGCTATTGAAAATTCAGATGCAACAATTATCGGTAGCGAAACAATAAATTCTGAATTATCAAGTTTTATTAAAAATTCCGAAAAACCTTACCTTGAATATCAAAATGAAGAAGAATATATTGAAGCGTACTCAAAATTTTATGACACCATTCTTTAGTAAAAATTTTATGAACAAAAATAAAAAAACCTCAAATCCTGAAAAAATTTCTCGATTTTTTTCAGTACTACTGCTATTTGCAATAGTTTTAATAGCATTATCATGTGAAGAAAACCCAAGCGCAATTGGAGCTAATTTAATTCCAACCGAAGATAGTGTAGGAGTTAAATATGATACTTTACTTACTTTTGATAGTTATTTAACAGACACCAATCATTTTAACACAAAGAATTTATCGGATTATTCAATCGGGAATTTTCAGGATCCTTATTTTGGGGAATTAGTTGGAAGTTACGCTGGTCAGTTTATTCCTTCAGAATTTTTTACTGAAGTTGAGCTTATAGATAAGTTCAGTGGAAAAACTATTGACTCTGCCAAAATCTTTATAAGCATAAATGATTTATATGGTTCTCCTAAAGATGAATTTGATTTCAATGTTTATGAATTAAATAGCCCTATATCTTCTGAAACTGAGTTTAAATCAAACTCAGATATTAGTGAATATTTTTCTGAAGCTGATCTTATAAGTTCAGGCATGAGTATGCAAGGCGATGACACTCTTATAATTTCTTTAAATGAAGCTTTTTATAGTGAACTAATAGATATAGGCAATAATTTCTACGACTCAATAGAGAATTTTGTTGATAAATTTGATGGAATTGCGATTATTCCGGAACAGCCTGCTGATATTGGTGGGTTATACAATTTTAATGTTGCAGCATCAAATATTAAGATGTACTATCAAGAAGAAGATTCAACACATGAGTTTACTTTTCTATTAAATGCAGGACAAAGGTTTGGGCAATATTCTATTGATTATGAAAGTGCCGAAATAAACAATTATAACGATCCAGAAACACCAACAGAATTAATTTTTCTGCAGGGGCTTGGGGGAACACAATCAAAACTTATTTTCTCAAATTACAGCTCTGTTTTTGACCCCTCGTTTTCTTATTCTATTCATAATGCAGAACTTACAATTCCAGTATACCAAGATGAGTTATTTGATTTATGCCCGCCACCTGAAAGACTGTTTTTTTATACAGACACAAATTATACTGTAATTGAAGATGTAGAAAACTCCGCTCTTTTTAATGGTTACTTTAATGAAGAAAGTAATGAATATACATTTAATATTTCGAAATATTTGAAAGATCTTTTAAATAGTAACATAGATGATCCTTCTTTACACTTTACAATTAGTAACTATATTTTATATCCAAACAGAGTTATTTTAAAAACCGGAGAAAATATTAAATTACGTGTAACATATACTAAACATTAAGAGTTTATGTGTGGAATAGTTGGTTATATTGGTGATAAGCAAGCTTATCCAATTTTAGTAAATGGATTAAAAAGGCTTGAGTACAGAGGCTACGATTCAGCCGGAATTGCTTTGTTAAATAAAGAAGTTAATATCTTTAAGAAAAAAGGGAAAGTTTCTGATTTAGAAAAGCATGTAGCAAAAGATGATGTTTCTGGGAATATAGGTATTGGTCATACAAGATGGGCAACCCACGGTGAACCTAATGATTTAAATGCACATCCTCATGCTTCAATGAATGGACATTTTGTGTTAATTCATAATGGAATAATTGAAAACTATAGCAGATTAAAAGATAAATTAACAGACAGAGGATATAAATTTCAAACTGAAACAGATACCGAAGTTCTGGCAAACCTCATTGAATATATTTATTTAAAAGGTAATGTAAGCGCAGAAATCGCTGTACGACTTGCCCTTTCAAAAGTAGTTGGAGCTTACGGCCTTGCTATTATGTGTAAGGACGAACCAGATAAATTAATAGCTGCAAGAAAAGGAAGTCCTTTAGTTATTGGTGTTGGTGAAGGAGAATATTACATAGCATCCGATGCTACTCCAATTGTTGAACATACTAAAAGTGTGATCTATTTAAACGATGATGATGTTGCAATTTTAGGAAGCGATGGACTTACACTAAAAACAATTAAAAATGACAACCTTACTCCAAAAATCCAAAAAATCGATTTGGATATAGGTGAAATTGAAAAGAATGGTTTTGATCATTTTATGCTTAAAGAAATTTTTGAGCAACCACGATCTATTTTAGATACTTTCAGAGGACGCGTTTCAATTGATAAGAATGAAATACACCTTGGTGGTTTACACGCAATTTTTCCAAAGCTTATAGATGCAAAAAGAATTATTATAATTGGTTGCGGCACATCATGGCATGCAGGTTTAGTTGGTGAGTATTTAATTGAAGACCTTGCAAGAATTCCGGTTGAAGTTGAATATGCTTCTGAATTCCGATACCGTAATCCTGTTATTAATGAAGACGATATTGTAATTGCAATTAGCCAAAGCGGTGAAACTGCAGATACGCTTGCTGCTATTAAATTGGCAAAACAAGCTGGAGCAACTGTCTTGGGAATTTGTAATGTTGTAGGCTCAAGTATTCCAAGAGAAACCGATGCCGGAGTTTATACTCATGCAGGTCCTGAAATTGGTGTTGCTTCAACAAAAGCTTTTACAGCTCAGGTAACCGTTCTTATAATGATAGCTATGGCTTTAGGATATGAAAAAAAGGCTATTACACCTGAAAATTATAAAGAATTAATTGCCGATTTACACGATATTCCAGCAAAAATAGAAAAAATTCTAACTTATAACGATCAATATTTAAAAGTTGGTAATTTATATAAAGATGCAACTAACTTCCTTTATTTGGGCCGTGGATATCTATTCCCTGTTGCCCTTGAAGGTGCTCTTAAACTAAAGGAAATTTCTTACATACATGCTGAAGGTTATCCAGCTGCAGAAATGAAGCATGGACCTATTGCATTAATCGATGAAAAAATGCCTGTTGTTGTTGTTGCAACTAAGGATAAATCATACGAAAAGATTGTAAGTAATATTCAAGAAGTTAAGGCCAGAAAAGGAATTGTAATTGCTATTGTTAACGAAGGTGATACTGTTATTAGAAATATGGCAGATCATGTTTTGGAAATACCGGAATGTAAAGAAGAATTATCTGCTTTACTTACTGTAATTCCTTTACAACTTTTATCATACCATATTGCTGTATTAAGAAATTGTAATGTAGATCAACCAAGAAATTTAGCAAAATCAGTTACTGTTGAATAAAAATCTGAACTTATTATATTTAAAAAGGAGATCAAAAATTTGATCTCCTTTTTTTATCTCTTATGATATTGTTCCTGATAATATTTCTCGTAATCGCCACTTAAAATATGATCGAGCCATTCCGAATTTGCCAAATACCAATCAACAGTTTTTTCTAATCCTTCTTCGAATTGAAGTGAAGGACTCCAACCTAATTCATTTTGTATTTTAGAAGAGTCAATTGCATATCTAAGGTCATGACCAGCACGATCTTTTACAAATGTTATTAACTGAGCAGATTCGCCTTCTTCTCTTCCCAGTTTCCGATCCATTATTTTACACATTGCATGGATTAATTGAATATTTTGCCATTCATTATTTCCTCCAATGTTATATGTCTCCCCTACATTTCCTTTATGAAATACCAAATCGATTGCATTTGCATGATCCTCTACAAAAAGCCAGTCGCGAACATTTTCACCTTTGCCATAAATTGGAATTGATTTATTTTTCTTGATATTATTTATAGCTAAAGGAATAAGTTTTTCAGGAAACTGATTTGGCCCGTAATTATTTGAACAATTAGTTATAACAATGGGTAAATTAAATGTGTGAAAATAAGCTCTAACCAAATGATCTGAACTTGCTTTGGAAGCTGAATACGGACTTCGTGGGTCATAAGAAGTTTCTTCAACAAACAAACCTTCATCACCTAAAGAACCATATACTTCATCAGTTGAAATATGATAAAACAATTTATTATCAGAATTATCATTCCAAATATTTCGCGCAGCATTCAGTAAATTAACTGTTCCAACAATATTTGTTTGTATAAACTCATTAGGATTTGCTATAGATCTATCAACATGTGATTCTGCTGCCAAATGAATTACTCCATCAAACTGATATTTATTAAATAAATCAAAAATAAATGAATCATCTACGATATCTCCTTTAACAAACTCATAATTTGGAGCATTTTCAATATCCTTTAAGTTTTCTAAATTTCCGGCATAAGTAAGTTTATCAATATTTACAATCTTATAATCAGGATATTTATTTACAAACAACCGAATAACATGAGAGCCAATAAATCCAGCTCCTCCGGTTATTAAAAGTGTTTTATTATTCATATTTCTTATATTTTTCTAATGTATTTCTCCCAATTCCATGCTGAAATAAGAGTGTCTTCTAATTTTGTTTCAGCTTTCCATCCTAATTCTTCATTTGCTAATTTAGTATCAGCAAAAACAGATTCAACATCACCATCTCTGCGATCAACTATTTTATAATTTAATTTTTCTCCAGTTACATTTTCAAAAGCCTTTACAATTTCAAGCACCGAAGTTCCTTTTCCAGTTCCAAGATTAAATACTTCAGGATTACTTTCACATTTATTTTCAATCATTCTCTTAATTGAAACAACATGAGCTTTTGCAAGATCAACCACATTTATATAATCACGAACTGCAGAACCATCTGGAGTATTATAATCATCTCCAAAGACTTTTAGTTCAGTGCGCATACCTGCCGCAGTCTGAGTAATAAACGGAACGAGGTTGTCCGGGATTCCGGTTGGCAATTCTCCTATCAAGGCAGATGAATGTGCTCCAATAGGATTAAAATACCGAAGCGATATTGCCTTAAGATTCGGATTTACACTTACAGTATCACGAATAATTTCTTCGGCTATTTGTTTTGTATTTCCATAAGGTGAATCAGCTGGTTTGAATAAAGCTTTTTCTGTTACAGGCAACTGATCTGGCTGACCATAAACTGTTGCTGAAGATGAGAAAACAAAATGAGGAATGTTGAAATTAACCATACTTTCCAACAAATTCATAAGAGATGTCAGATTATTCTGATAATATTTTAATGGCTTTTCAACCGATTCTCCAACTGACTTATAAGCTGCAAAATGAATAACAGCATCGAGCTTTTTATACACTTTAAAAAAGTTTTCGAGCTTTTCTTTATCGCATATATCAAATTGCTCAAAGTAAGGTCTTCTTCCAGTTATTTCTGCAATACCATCCAAAACAGATTTTTCAGAATTTGAAAGATTATCAATAATAACCACATCAAATCCGTTGTTCATAAGTTCAACAACAGTATGTGAACCAATGTAACCTGTACCTCCCGTAACCAGTATTAATTTATTCATTTAGTGAATTCATTTTTAATGGTTTGCTAATTTAATCATATAATTTTTAAATCAATAATTAAAAAAAGTTAAACAATCGTTAATGAATTGTTCATTTTTCGGGCGTTAGATGCTATTGATCAATTCAGAATTTTCTATATATTTGTTTCTGATATTTGAAAGCATTGAAAATAAAGGATTACATAAAGGAGTTACTGTTTACAAATCAGGGAGTTGTTATTCCCGGATTAGGAGGATTTGTATCTGAATATGAACCTGCTGCTTTTGATGTAAACGAAAACAAATTCCTGCCTCCTTCAAAAAAAATCACTTTTAACTCTGATTATTCTTTTCAGGATAATTTATTAATTGAATTTATATCTAAAAAAGAAAAAATAGATAAGGATCAAGCGAAAGAAATTCTAAACGATTTTGTAAAAGAACTTAAATCAGAATTAAATAAAGGAGAAAAAATTGATTTCCCAGAAATTGGAATTTTATCACAAACAGCAAAGGGAGAAATTCAATTTAAGCAATGCAAAGAATCAAACTTGTTAGCTGATTCATACGGATTAAAAAGTATAAAAACCAGGCCAGTTAAAAGTAA
>DAOUTQ010000037.1 GCA_030668615.1 Bacteroidales bacterium
AAAAAAACTTTCAAAAATATTTGCAGACAACAATTTTTTTTTAAATTTGCACACTCAATCAATTGTCCGATGGTGTAATTGGCAACACATCTGATTTTGGTTCAGAAGAGTCCAGGTTCGAGCCCTGGTCGGACAACAAAACCCAGCTACTAAGCTGGGTTTTTTGTTTTATACAGTTTCCTATTTTTTTCTTTTCTTCTTTTTATAACTCTTATCCATTCTTTTCGACCAGTAACAGTTTCCTTTATTCATTGAATTATATGGGTTACTCATTTTCATTTCTTCTTCTTTATTCTTTGGGCAACCAAGCATTAAACCAAAACCAAATCTAAGATTTAGAGTTCTTGCATCCATTGGTTTTATTATACCAAGCAAATTATCGCTAACCATATGGAACTGTAATCCACGACCATGCCAGGCCAAAGCCAAACCAACATTTTTGTAAGTATTATTTAAATACGACCAGCTAAGACTTCCTGAAAGCTTGTCCCAAATTGTAGTATTAGCAGATAATGTAATTGACGAATGAAGTTTATTTCGATAAATTACATTGCGATTTACAACTCCTATTCCAAGTTTTGGAATATATTGATACATTCCTCCCAAGTAAATTTGTGTTGGTAACCATGAGTAGTATTTATCCTGTGTTACTGTTTGAGTATAGCTGTTAAATAAAGAATCTCTAATATCTAAAACATATCCGGCATCATCAAAACCTGTTCCCAAACCTACACCTGAATAATCGAATGAACCCGTTAACTGAATGTTGTTTACATCTGTTTTCCAGCGAATAAATCCTAAGTCAAGCAAGCTTGCCGACAAAGTAATGTCTTCGCTATATTTATGAATCCATCCCAAATCCAAAGCAAATCCTTTATTTTTGCCATTCATTAAAAAACTAACATAATCGATATCGCCTGTTGAAATTCCAGTAATATTACCGTCAGCATTCTGATTTATTGTAATCGGGAAAGAAGAATTTATATTGATATCTCCCTCAACCTGCAAATTAAAAGTGTTAGGATCGGTATATAAACTCATTTCAGATTTTCCTGAATATACATTTGCTTTACCAAACAGCAATTTTGCTCTTACACCAAAAATATTAAATGCGTCCCAGACTTTCGACACACCTAAAGAATATTCACGATAATACACCGAATTTGTACGCAGATTATTAAACTCAACAGTTTCTCCTAAGAACTGAGTATTGCCTTTCCATGCCAAATCAAAAATACTTCCGGGGTAAGTTAATCCGGCATTTATTTTTTCAGCAATATTAAATGTAATATAATAATCATCTCTACGGTAACCTATTGATAATAAATCGAGATGAAGCTCTGTGCTTATCAGGTTTGTTTTCTTAATATTATTATAAAAGCTTTCCATATCAAGCGACGATGTTCCTCCGCTTGTAGAAAGTATCTCGTTATAAGAAAAAGTTGAATTACTGTAATTTAGTTGTGTTGATGTTAGCAAAGGAATACCAACAAACCATTTACATTTTATCTGTACTGCAGGATTTAATAAATTTGACTGAGGTACATCGTGCATTAAATAAAAAGTACTATTCTGCTGCGAGAAACCGCTATAAAAGCTTAATAGAATAATTATTACAATAAAAACGACAGATTCCCGCCTTCGCGGGAATGACATTTTATTTTTTATTTTAGAAGCTTTTTTCAATATTATTCCATTAAATTTTACTGATTATTTTGATTTGAAAACTCGTCAGAAATACTCATGCTCAATTCAGCCTGAAGACCAAGTTGTATTCCAAGCGTATAATTTGGATAATAATATACCAATGTTGTATCAAGTGATACATTACTAATTTCACCTTTTATTAAAATATTTCGAACTGTAGTTAGATCATCAATTTTGCTTTGTTCAAAAACAATATCTGTTTGATTATGAGTAGAGTTTACAGTTTCACCATTTACGGTTCCTGGGTCCAATGTTATAGGACCGGTTGAAAATAAAGAATCAACAATATTGTTGCTAGCATCAAGAAAATAAACCTGACCTAATGCCTCGTTTGGAAATCCATTATACGTATTTAGTCTGAACATAATACTAATAATTTCTTCTGAAAAGTCGCTAAGTTGTCCCATATCAAAAGGCATGGTATAACTTAACGGAATATCTATTTCTTCTGTCCAGTAAGGTAGTCCTGTAAAAGTATTTATTAATAATAAAGCGGTATCAAATCCACTGTCGTCATTCATCCCTAATGAAGTATAACCAATTGCAAGAGAGAATTCAGGATTCCATTTTGATTCCTCATCGGGTTCCTCTTTAATACAAGAGAATATTAAAATGCTTATTAAGAATAAAATTACGGTTCGACAAAACTTCATTTTGTAAATCTTTGTTCTAAAACGAAAATCCAAGTTATAAATAATTAAACAGGAACAAATATTAAAACGCACAATAAATGAACGATAGTATATGTATTAAATAAAAATCAGGAGAATTGTTATAGGGTTTATATGCAAATATAAATCTTATAAACAAAGATCTGAGTGCAAGATCTATTTAATCCCGAAAAAAATGAAAAAGTATATAACAACCATAAAACTTGGAGGATCAGAAGGTAACTGCTATCTGATAAAAACCTCAAATGGTTATATACTTATTATCACAGGAGAAAAAAGCAAACATCGAAATCTGGAAGAAGAACTTAGGGAATTAGACATATGCTCTGAAAACTTGAATCTTATAATTTTCACGCATTGTAATCTTTCTGTATGTTATAAATATGCCCGTTTGTGTGAAAAATTTAATACAAAAACTGCTATACATGTATTAAGCAGATCAATCAATTTTGAAAACAAAACTCTATTTCAAAAAATAAAAGATTTTTTCATAAAAATGATTTTAAACCTATCCAAAATAAAAGAGTTTATACCAGATCTCATTATTGATGAGGGCTATAATCTATCTGAATATGGATTAAATGCACGGGTTATTTACATGCCGGGCTTTTCTGATAGTTCAATAGGAATTTTAACTGAAAACGGTGAGTTATTTTGTGATGATGTTTTTATTCATAACATGCCTCAAATCATTAATGAAAAAGACAATCTAAGGTTTGTTAAAAACATGAAAAACCTTTTCATTGACATAATTTATCCCGGTCAGGGAGAGCCAATTACGATTAACTCTGTAAATGCATAATTATTTGATGAAAGTTCTTATATGAACTTTCAGAGAATGTTATAGCTCACTATTCTGATATTCTTCTAAAAATTCAAATTCAATTTAATCTGAATAAGTAATTTATAGTTATCTTGTAAATTATTTTTTCGTTTAAGAATTATAAATAAAAAGTTATGAATATAACCCGCACTTTTGATTTATTAGATCGATACAAACAAAAATTTCCTGAAAAAGAAGATGCATTTGGTGTTAAGCAAAATGGAAAGTGGATTAAATACAGTACAAAAGAATATGTCGAATTGGCCTATCAAATTAGTTATGGCTTGTTATCGTTGGGAATTCAAAAAGGAGATAAGGTTGTAAGTATTACAAACAATCGTCCGGAATGGAATTTTATTGATATGGGAATGGCTATGATTGGTGTTGTTCATGTTCCAATTTTCACATCTTTAAGTACAGATGAATATGAATTTATTTTTGAGCATTCTGATTCTAAGCTCATTTTTGTATCTGACAAAATCATTTATAATAAAATAGCCCCAGTGGTAAAAAAAGTCAATAAAGATGACATTACTTATTCATTTGATATTATTGATGATGTTAAAAACTGGAAAGAGATTCTTGAAAGCGGTAAAGAAAGTGCAGTTTATTATAAAGAAGATGTAGAGAATCTTAAAAATAACATTCACGAAAATGATTTTGCAACATTGATATATACTTCAGGAACAACAGGAACATCAAAAGGTGTTATGTTATCGCATAAAAATATGGTTCAAAATTTTATCGCTGCAGCTAATGTTTTTCAACTCACTGAAAATGATAAATTCCTGAGCATACTCCCTCTTTGTCATGTTGGTGGACGAATGGGTAATTATCAAACACAGTATAGTGGTTGTAGTGTTTATTACGCAGAGAATATGGGAACTATTGCTGCTAACATGAAAGAAATCAAGCCCGATGGTTTTGATACCGTACCACGCCTTCTCGAAAAAGTTTTTGATACCATAATTGCAAAAGGAAAAAAACTAAAAGGCTTGAAAAAAACCATTTTCTTTTGGGCAGTTAAAATTGGCTTAAAATTCAAACTTGAAGGAGAAAGCAGTTGGTGGTATAAAAAGAAATTAAAAATTGCAGATAAATTGATTTTTTCTAAGTGGCGCGAGGCATTAGGTGGAAAAACCCGAATTGTAGGTTGTGGTGGAGCTGCTTTGCAACCCAGATTGGAAAGGATATTTTGGGCTGCCGATATTAAAATTATCAATATGTATGGGCTAACAGAAACATCGCCAATAATTACAATAAACAGACAAGCAAAACCCGACCTGAAGTTGGGAACAGTGGGCGCACTAATCAATGGTGTTGAGATTAAAATTGCCGAAGATGGGGAAATACTTTGTAAAGGTCATAATGTAATGCTCGGCTATTACAAAAATGAAGAATTGACCGAACAAGTTTTTGATGCGGATGGATGGTTCTGTACTGGAGATATTGGTTATTTAGATAAAAATAAATTCCTTGTAATTACCGATCGAAAAAAAGAAATATTTAAGTTGTCAACCGGAAAATTTATTGCACCCCAGATAATCGAAAATAAAATAAAAGAGTCAATTTGTGTCGATCAGGTTATGGTAATAGGTGAGCACGAAAAATTTGCCAGTGCATTAATATCACCTAATTTTCCACACATTAAAGATTGGTGCAATCAGAATAATCTTAAATATAACTCTAAAGAAGATATTATTCAAATCCCCGAAGTATACTCATTAATCCAACAAGATATTAAAGATTTCAATAAGAATATTGCAAAGACCGAGCATATTTTAAAATTCAGACTGGTAGCAGATGAATGGTCTCCGGTTTCAGGCGAATTATCACCAACCTTAAAATTGAAAAGGAAATTTATTAACGAAAAATATCGGGATCAGATAGAACAAATCTATGCTAAACAGATGGTTTGAAAAAAATTTAAAATGTGTATGCCATTCCAACTGACACGGTAAATGATACTTTTAAAATTACCAGTTACTGAAATAGAAAAAGCTTTAAAACAAATTTCTAACTAAATTCAAATAAAAATAAATACTTTTGAGGACCTTATAATCAACCTAAAATAAGTATTTATGAGAATTTTTTTAATGTCTTTTTTTGTTTTGTTCCCAATTCTAATATTTGCACAGATAGAACCTTCAAATGACTTTTCTTATCAGGTAAGCAATCCTTATAAAGTTATTGATGGCAGAAAGGTTTACTTTTATAAAGAAAATCAAATACTAAGTATAAAAGTACTTGGAGAAACTGTATTTCTTCAAAAAACAAATTCTCTTTCACTTGAGTTGTTAAATACCAATAAAGTAGATCTTCCCTCAGGTTCTGTAGTAGAAAGCATTATAGAACTTAACAAAAAGTATTATCTGTTTTATTCCTTGTGGGATAAACCCAATAAAAACGAACAATTATTTTACAAAGAAATAAATTTTGATCAGGGAACTCTTGAAGCTAACACATCAAACATTATTAAAGTAAATCATCATCTGTCTAGAATACCTATGGATAATATTGTTGGTTTTTGGGGGCATGGAATAAGTAATAAATTTCACTTTAAATTCTCTGACAATAATTCTAAACTACTAATTCAATACCGCTATTTGCGCGAAAAAAGAATTGATGCAATAAATTATGACATAATCGGTATAAATGTTTTTAATCAGGATGTACAGTTATTGTGGAATAAAGAAGTAAAAATGCCTTATACTGAAAAGCATATGGATTTCCACGATAACATGATTGATCATGAAGGAAATGTATATATTCTGGCTACAATTTATGGAGATAATAGAAATGAAAGAGCTATTCCTGAATTAAAAATCTTAAAATACCAAGCTAATTCAGATACATTGTTTAGTTTATCCGGCATGGATGCAAATGAAAAATTTATTACCAGTATAAAGTTTTCTGAGTCAGTTGAAAATCAAATCTCTTTTACTGGATTCTATAGTGAAGATCCTATTGAATTTCAGCCTAACGGTCTTTTCATATTAGATATGGATAAGAATGGTATGTCTAAAAAAGTTACCTTTTTTGAATATCCTAGTGAATTTTTTGAAAAAACATCTAACCATGATTATAATACAGATATATTCTATGATGTATTATCAAGACCTGAGGCAGATTACAAGATAATCCAAAAGCTAATCAACGATGATGGCAGTGTAACTATTTTAAGTGAGCAAAGGTATATTGAAACCTTTACAACCTATTCCAAAAGTGGCAGACATGAAACTCATACTTATCATTATAATGATATCCTTATTACTAAAATAGATACAGAAGGGAAAATGAAATGGATGACTAAAATACCTAAAGAACAAGTTGGTAGTACAGGAAAGAAAACTATGTCGTTTAAATATCTTCATAATGAACGTTACCATTATATCCTATTTTTTGATAATCCATTTAATATTGATGCTTCATCAGAATCTGACTTTTATGCTTATAAAGATAAAAAAGAAGGTGTTTTAATTGCCTGTAAAATATCTGATATTGATGGGACTATTACTAGAATCCCAATATTAAACACCGAATATATTAATGGTATGTCTATTAAACAATTCTATACAGACAGAATAGTTATTCTGGATAATAATGAATTTATATTGGAGGCATACAAAAAGAAGAAGGAAGATATATTAATAAAAGTAAAGTTTACAGACTAAATCCTTTTTAGGTTAACGGGAGTTTTAAAATTTGCTTTTAAATTAATACTCCCATCCCATCATCTGAATCATGCGCTGAAATTCGGATTGTAAATCTGCTTGTATTTTTATTTCTTCATTAGTTGCCGGATACTTAAATGAAATTTCCTGTGCATGCAACATCATGGTAGTCATATTAAATTTTTCTTTAAACATGCGATTCTGCTTATTGCAACCATGTGGTCGGTCGCCAATGATAGGATGTAAAATATGTGCAAAATGCTTTCGTATCTGGTGCATTCGACCTGTTTGCGGAAAAACCTCAACTAAAGAATAACGTGAGGTTTCAAATTTACCAAAAGGGATATTGAGCTCAGCTCTTTGTAAAGTTTTATATTCTGTTATAGCTTCTTGCGTTTTACCACTATCGTTTGTAAGCGGATAATCAATAATTCCTGAATCTTCAGTAAATCCACGGACAATTGCCAAATATTTTTTCTTTATCTCGTTTGTAGCAAATTGTTGTTGCATTAAACTATTATATTCTGAATTTAATGAAAACAATAAAACACCTCCTGTTTTTCGGTCAATTCTATGACAAGGATGCACACGCTGCCCAAGCTGATTTCTTAGTTTCTGAACTGCATATTCATCTGCAATGCCCGAATATTCCGATCGGTGAACCAATAATCCATGAGGTTTATTAATTGCAATCAAATTATCGTCTCTATATATGATTTCCAGTTCGTCCATTTCGATTTTAAGATTGTCTAAAATTACAGTTTAAATCAATATAAAACTGTCAAATCAATTCGGACTTTGTCTGATGTCTTTTAAATAAAGATTCACTATTTTTATAGTTCTTTTAAACAATGATACTATGAAAGCTTCAAGAATTACAAATAGTTTATTAATTGCATTTGCTGTTGTACTAATATTCATCTATGGTAAGAATCTAATTCAACCTTTTGTTGTTGCATTGATATTTTGGTTTCTGATAAAAGAAATTCGTGACGTTCTTAATAAAGTTAAATTTATCGATGAAAAGATTCCAAATACAATTCTAAACATACTTGGATTTGCAGCTATTTTCGCAATTATTGGAGGAGTTGCAAAAATACTGGCTTTGAATATACAGCAACTATCAGCAGAACTTCCTGTATACCAAAACAATATTACTAAAGTTACACAAGCAATAAATACAAACTTTAATATTGATGTTATTAGTTCGGTTAAGGAATTCCTAGGTGAATATGAGTATACTAACATTCTTTCTGGTCTTTTCAAATCATTAACCGATTTATTTGGCGATGCATTTCTTATAATTATTTATACTTTATTTCTGTTATTAGAAGAACCATTCTTTTCTAAGAAGATCAAAGCTATTTATGTTAAAAAAGAAGACCTTAACGAAGTTAATGATGTACTTGTACAAATTGACAAATCCATTGGTCGTTACCTTTCTTTAAAAACACTTATTAGTTTACTAACGGGAGTTCTAAGCTACATTGCATTAATTTTTATTGGAATAGATGCGCCGCTTTTCTGGGCGTTTCTTATTTTCTTGATGAACTATATTCCTACAGTTGGGTCACTTATCGCAACAGTTTTCCCATCAATGTTTACAATGCTTCAGTTTGGTGAACTCATGCCCGGAGTTTGGGTATTAATTATTGTTGGTGCTATTCAATTAGTAGTTGGAAACTTTATTGATCCTAAACTAACTGGCAGTTCATTAAACGTGAGTCCTTTAGTTGTTTTAATTGGATTAGCATTCTGGGGCGCAATTTGGGGAATAATTGGAATGATTTTAAGTGTTCCAATAACTGTTATGATGATTGTTATCTTTTCTGAATTCCCATCAACCAGAGGAATTGCTATTTTGTTATCGAAAGATGGTAGTATAATCAAGGGTCGGGATTAATTCTCTAAATCGCGAAAACATTTATCTATTCTTATTGTTATAAAATCTACAATTAGCAATAATTTTCATGTAAATTAAAATACGATGGAAGATAAAATAACACATTCAGAAGTTTTCGGATTTGCAAATAAAGTGGACTATTCAAGTGATGGCATTGTAAGCAAAAGAATTATTCAAAAATCTGTTGGAAACATTACACTTTTTGCTTTTGATGAAGGACAAGAACTAAGTGAGCATTCAGCTCCATTCGATGCTCTAATTCAGGTTTTAGAAGGATCTGCTCAAATATTTATCGACAGAAAACCTTATGAGGTTCCTGCCGGACAGTCTATTATTATGCCAGCAAATATTCCTCATGCAGTTAAAGCCACATCCAAGTTTAAAATGTTGCTTACTATGATAAAGGAATAAACTATTCATTCTTCCTTTTGTTTATTAATATTAAACTAAAGGAAGAATATGAAAACAATAATTCATAAAGCCGACTCAAGAGGTAAGGCAGATCATGGTTGGCTCAAAGTAAACCACACATTTAGTTTTGCCGATTATTATAATCCTGAAAGAATTCATTTTGGTGCTTTACGTGTTTTAAATGACGATACTATCGCTGGAGGCAAAGGTTTTAGCACGCATCCTCATGATAATATGGAAATTATTACAATTCCATTATCTGGAGATTTGGAACATAAAGACAGCATGGGTAATTCTGGTGTAATTACTCAGGGTGAAATTCAGGTGATGAGTGCAGGAACAGGTATTCATCATAGCGAATTTAATGCAAATGCTGATAAAGAAGTAAAAGTGCTTCAAATTTGGGTATTCCCAAATAAAAAAAATGTAACACCAAGATATGATCAATTATCGCTAAAAGATCTTGAAAAAGAGAATGAACTGTTTCAAATTCTATCTCCCAATAAAGATGATAATGGTTCTTGGATACATCAAGATGCATGGTTTCATATGGGAAACCTAAAAAAAGGATGGACTGACAATTATACTCTTAAGGGAAATAATCATGCCGTTTATGCTTTTCTTATTGAAGGTAAGGTAAATATTGAGAGCCAGGAATTAAATAAACGAGATGGAATAAGAATATATAAAACAAAAGAATTTAAAATTGAAGTTATCGAAGATTCTCAAATCTTATTAATGGAAATTCCAATGAAATTGAATTAAAAACTACTTTCAAGTTTTAATAAATAATAATAATTCACTCAAATTAATTTAACTGTTGTTTAACAAGTTTTGATTAATATCTTTGCGCTTTGTTATTAATCAATTTATTAATCTTAAAACAATTTTATGAAAAAGTTATTTTTGGTGCTTACACTAGCACTTTCAGTTTTTTATGCTAATTCTCAAGTTAATAAAGTAGCTGTTGTATCATTATCTGCAAATGACGGACTAAGAACTGAAGGATTTGAAGATGTTGCAATTAATACAATGTCTGATCTTTTTATGGGTCAGGATTTTAATATTACTGAAGAGTTAGAAGCATTCCAAGCTTATCTTTATGCTGAGTTAGCTAAAGAGTTCCCATTTGAATTTATGGATGAAGCTACAGTAATTAACAACGAAAAATTTATTGCATGGAAAGATGCTTATGCAGAAACTGCAGGAGCAAAACTCTCAAAAAGGCTTACTTATGAAGGTTATTCTAATTATTTAGGCCTTTACAAAAAGACAACTGAACAATTAAGCGAGATTTTTCCTGAAGCAGATGCTTTTATGGTAGTTGAACTTAATTATACTATTGCTGCAAAAACTATGATTGGTGGAAATGGTGCAGCAGGAGGTAAAGCTAAAGCTCAAATTTCTTTATATCATAAAACTGGAAAAAGAATTATGTATGTAGGTGCAATGGGTATGAGCGAATCAAGCTTAAAGGTTGTTATGCAACAAATTACTTCAAATAGAGATGAGATTCCAAGTATGCTAAAAGAAGGTTCTGTAGAGCTTTATGTTGATATGAAAGAAAACCTTCCAAAGAAAATTGAAAAAATGAAAAAGAAACTTGCTAAAATTAAATAGAAGTTAACATTTATTATATAGAGCTGTTCCCCTTTTTTGTGGAACAGCTTTTTTATTTGCTAAACTTCTTACAAAACTTTAGTATAAAATATCCTATTAAACTACCTATAAAATAATACTGAAAATCGCTCCATGAAAATGAATTGCCAATAAGGGTTTGTCCAATAAAATTTGACCTGATTATTTCTAAAAACTCATAATTTAAAAACTGCGTAAACTCCAGCAAGCAAGTTATCGAAAATACCCAAACAACTATTTTAAGTGGTTTTGATTTTGGTAAAAGAATATAAAAAACGAGGCACCAGAAAATCTCATATAAAATTCCTCCGGCTTTATTATTTACCCATTCATGTTCCGGTCCGGAGTATAGTTTTGTGTAAAATCCGAAAGGGACAATAATCAGAAGTATTATTATAGCAATCAGAACATCCTTTTTAATATTCATAAAGATAAAGATAATGATTTAACAGAATCATAATAAAAAATTATTGCTTAAGCTTTCATTTTTTGTAACTTACCTAATTATTTCTTAGAAATAATTATAAATTAAAATCGTGCGTTTGCCAGATTAATATTTTAATTCTCGCATTTTAAATTCTTGTAAATTCGTAATGATATAATAAATCATACAATGAAAGCAATCAAAATAATAACAGTCCTTTTTGTTCTAATGCTTTCTTCCCAATTTTCTATAGGGCAAGATATTACAACAGATACAACTTTGGCAAACAATTATATTGAAACTGCTAAAGAATATTACAAAAATAAAAGCTACGACACTGCCATTGTGCATTTTGAAAAAGCAAGCTTACTATACAAAAAACATCAACTATGGAGAAAATATTTACAAAGCGAAACAAATCATGGACAATGTTACCAAAAACAGAGGCAGCTTGAAAAAGCAATAGCCACTATAAAACCTGCAATTAAAAAATCATTACAATATATTAATGAAAATGAAACCATTGTTGCTGATGCATATAATAGGCTTGGTTTTATGTTCTATTACAAATCAGACTTAGATACAGTAATATTTTATTGGAAAAAAACATTACAAATTAAAAAAGAATTATTAGGAGAAAAACACATTGATGTGGCAACATGTTATAATGATATTGGGATAATATATAAATTTTTATCTAAATACGATTTGGCGTTGAAATATCTATTTAAGGCATTAGAAATAAAAAAAGAGCTACTCGGAGAAAAAAATAATCAAGTGGCAAGTGGTTATAATAATATTGGACAAATTTATTATGCTAAACAAGAATACGATCTGGCACTACAATATTATTCTAAATCGTTACAAATAAAAAAAGAGCTATTTGGCAACAATAACATAGATATAGCATGGTTATACAATAATATTGGAATTATTTATGAAGATAACGAATACGATCTGGCATTGCAAAATCATTTTAAGGCATTGCAAATAAGAAAAGAATTACTTGGCGAAAAACATATTGATGTGGCATGGTCATACAATAATATTGGATACGCTTATTATAAAAAAAACGAATACGATCTGGCTCTGCAATATAATTTTAAAGCATTACAAATAAGAAAAGAATTGCTTGGTGAAAAACATACCGATATAGCATGGTCTTACAATAATATCGGCAGTGTTTATTTTGATACAAAACAATACGATTTGGCACTACAATATTATTTTAAAGCATTACAAATATTTAAAGCCTTAGTTGGCGAAAAACATACTGATGTAGCAATGTGTTATAATAATATTGGGCTTGTTTATTTTGATAAGAACGAATATGAATTGGCTTTGGAATATTTATTTCAAGCTAAACAAATTTATAAAGAACTGGTTAGTGAAAAACATACTTTGGTGGCAATAACTAATAATAATATAGGAAATATTTATTATGATAAAGGAGAATATAATTTAGCTCTACAATATTATTTTAAATCTTTACAAATATTTAAAGAACTGTTTGGCGAAAAACATTCTGATGTGGCAATGACTTATAATAATATAGGATTTGTTTATTATAAAAAGAATAAATTTAGTTCTGCGCTAAAATATTTTCATAAAGGAACAGTAAGTAGTTCAAAAAACATAAATGATACTGCAAATATATATACAGCTACACAAATTAAGGATTATTTGAATTGGAATTATTTATTACAAGCCTTACAAGAAAAAGCTAAAATATTTGCAAACCACAGCAATGACCTAACAGGTTTTGAAAACCGGTTAGGTCTCAAACTTGCTCTGAATCACTATCAGGCCTGCGACACATTAATATCACAAGTCCGTAAAGAAATAAAAACAAAGTCGGATAAAATTGCTCTTGGCGAAAAAGCCAGTCAGGTATATGAAGGTGCTATTAATGTATGTATGAATCTTGCAGATGCTGAGCGCAGTCTGGAGACTACGCTCAACTACTATGAACAAGCCTTTTATTTCTCCGAAAAAAACAAATCATCCGTTTTATTAGAAGCCCTTGCAGGAGCAGAAGCTCAAAAATTTGCCGGAATTCCTGATACCTTACTCAAAAAAGAACATAAACTACAAATTGATATTGCTTTGTACAAGAAAATACTTGCCGAACAACCCGATAGTGCGAAAGAAACATTATTCAAAGACAAACTTTTTACAGCGAACCGTGAATATGATGAATTGATAATAAATTTTGAAAGTAACTATTCTAAATATTTCGAATTAAAATACAATCATAAGCCTGTGAATGTAAACGAAATCCAAAAAACACTTGACAATAAAACCGCAATAATAAACTATTTCATGGGCGATAGTACTATTACAGTTTTCATGGTAACGAAGAAAAATCTGGATATTAAAATTGTACCTGTAATTGAAAACCTTACCGACACTATAAGGTATTTTCGTAAGGGTCTTATTTATACCAGCAGTCCAAGATTTGCTGATTTCTATAAAAAATATGCATGTAAAATGCATGATCTGTTAATCCCCAAAGATGTTGGTGCAGAAATTAAAAATCTAATAATTATTCCTGATGCCGAGTTAAGCATGATACCTTTCGAAACGCTGTTAACAGAAAATCCTGAGAATAGAGACTGGAAAGATTTGCCTTACCTGGTAAAAAAATATAATATCTCGTATTCATATTCGGCTAACTTATTTTATAAAACCTTTCCTAAAGAGCCAACAAGTAAAATTGAATCTACGGACTTAAACGATTGGCTTGCTTTTGCCCCTGTATTCGACGATTCCGAAACTGCTGGCTTAACTTTAAGAACAAGAGAATTGTTACAAGAATTTGATTCCGAAATAGACGACACTCTCGAAACAAGAGGTAGACTTATCGATGGAGGATATATAAGTCCTCTGCCTGGAACTGAAAGCGAAGTACAAGCAATTTTCGAGCAATTTGAAGAAAAAGGGAGAAAAGCTTTAGTACAAATAAAACAAAGAGCGAATGAGGAATTTTTAAAATCCAGGGAAATAGAAAAATATAAATATTTGCATTTTGCCACACATGGATTTGTAAATACTGAAAAACCAGAACTCTCAGGAATATTTTTAGCACAAGACTCAACGCTTAGTGAAGATGGGATTTTATATTCCGGCGAAATTTATAATCTGAAATTAAATGCCGACTTAACAGTTCTGTCTGCATGTGAAACAGGCTTGGGTGAAATAAAAAAAGGCGAAGGTTTAATAGGATTAACAAGAGCTTTACTTTATGCAGGCAGTAAAAACATAATTGTTTCGCTATGGAAAGTAGCCGATGAATCTACATCGGATTTAATGATCGATTTTTATAAAAATCTACTGGAGGATGAACAAGAAAAACAGGAATTTTCACAAGCATTACAAAAAGCAAAAATAAAAATGATAGATGAGGGGAAATATGCTCATCCATTTTACTGGTCGCCTTTTATTCTTATCGGCAAATAATAATTTTTAGTTGTTTTAAATAATTATCTTTTTTAGTAACTATTTTTACTCAATCTATAAATTTATTCCCTTAATATCTTTATATAAATCAACTGCATATAAATCTGTCATTCCTGAAACAAAATCTACGATGGACATTGCTTTTTTGTAAAAACTATGCTCTTCGACATCAAACTGCGAAGGCAAGATTGAAAGTATTTTTTTTGAATAATCGCTGTCAGGACTAAAAATTGCGGTTATAAACTCATCTAAAAGTGTTCCGAGAACATTAAATCCTGTAAGCTCAATTTTAACCACAGATTTATGATTGTATATTTGGCGAATGGCCAGTTTTTTACAACTCTCAAAAGCCTCTTCGCTTTTACCAGTTAAGCCTTTTATTAAACTTTGATTATAATCTCCATTAATTATTTTATCGTGATTATCAATAAATACCTGAGCAGTCTCTCTTATAAGTTTACCTATTACTGAAGCACGCAAATAAGCTACTTGTTCATTAATATCAGTTACTTCTCTAAAAATTTCTTCTTTGTTTTTATAGAACTTTTTGTCTGCTTCTTCATCGAAAAACTCTAATAACAAATCAAAGGTTTTTGGGGTATCCAGAATTTTTAATTTATGAGCATCTTCAATATCCATAATTTCGTAACAAATATCATCTGCCGCTTCAACAAGAAAAACCAATGGATGACGTGCATAAGTCAATGGTTCATCGCTTAGTTTTTTTAATCCCAGCTCATTTGCAATTTTTAAAAATGTTTCTTTTTCTGCCTGAAAATATCCGAATTTCTTTTTCCCTTGCAGCATCGCATCCGAACCGTACGGATATTTAATTAATGTTGCCAGAGTTGAATATGTAAGTGCAAAACCTCCTGATCTACGACCCTTAAATTGATGCGTTAAAAGTCTAAGGGCATTTGCATTTCCTTCAAAATTGGTAAGGTCAATCCATTCCTCCTCAGTAACAACATTTTGAATTTTTTTACCATTCCCTTCTTTAAAATATTTTGAAATGGCTTCTTCTCCTGCATGACCGAATGGAGGATTACCCATATCATGAGCTAAACAGGCGGCCGAAACAATTGATCCTAAGTCATTTAATATCTCTTTATTTTTAATATCGTTTTTTTGTCGAAGATCCTGCGCAACCAGATTGGCTAATGAACGACCAACACTTGCTACTTCCAGACTATGAGTTAAGCGATTGTGCACAAAAATGCTTCCTGGTAAAGGAAAAACCTGTGTTTTATTTTGTAATCGTCTGAATGGCGATGAAAATATAATACGATCGTAATCACGCTGAAATTGTGAACGAATTTCATCGGTATTTTTATATTCGCGGTTTTCTGTCCCAAGTCTTTTTGCAGAAAGTAATTTATCCCAGTTCATAATTAAGTATTAAGATTTAAGTATTGAGACTAATTAAATATCAATACCCAAAAAGATTCTAATTAAATAACCAATGCCAAATGTAAAGGCTGCAACTCCCATGCTAATAAAAAACATTTCGCGGAATCGTTTTCCGAAATTAAGATCTTTTGCTACTGAAATGTAATAATTAAAGATCAGAATTACCAGAACTGCAAAAACCATTGTCAATGCCAGACACACAAAATAATTTGCAAATAAAAAATATGGCAGAATTAAAATGATTACAGTAAAAATATAGGCTAATCCTGTGTAAAACGATGAAGCTAAAGCATTGGCTCCGTTGCCTTCCGATTTTGTCGACAAATATTCTGATGCGGCCATGGAAAATGATGCGGCGATTCCTGTAATTAATCCGGCAATAGCAATTAAGCGAGTATTTTGCAAAGCAAAAGTTAAGCCGGCTAAAGTGCCTGTTAGCTCAACCAGAGCATCGTTTAATCCTAAAACAATAGAACCAACATACTCAAGCTTTTTTTCTTCAAGCATGCCAATTAGCTCTTTTTCATGAGCATCTTCATCATCAACAATTTGTTTAGCTTCCGGAATAAATTTGCAGGCAATCTTGTATGCTTCCTGTGCTCCTTCTTCGCCCTTTTCCATTAATTTAATTCCAAAGGTTATTCCAAGGATTCTGGCAATCCAATAAAATTTAAAAATCTTCCATTTATTTGGTTTTACTTCCGCTCCACTATGTTTTTTCCAAAATACATAATGACGCATTTCATCATCGCCAATCCGTTGAAGGGTTTCAGCATTTTTCTTGCTTTTTATTATCCTTGATAACCTTGAATAAATGTAATATTCCGTAATTTCGTTTTTCTGAAATTGTTTGATTAATTTAATCTGGTCGGGGCTAAAAGTTCTTTCCTGCATTTCAGTTTTGTTAATGTTATACAAATTTAGAAAAAAGAGAAGTCAAAAAGTAACTTGCCGTTAATTAAAAAGATAATCCAAAAAGTATGTGAAAACTATCCGCAACATCGCCATGAGCTTTTAGGGTTACTCCGCCTAAAACATGTGAGCCTAAGCTATAGCTTAATGAATATCGTTGGTAAAAATTCATGGGTTTATACGGCGCGTAAATATATGTCCCCCAGTATTGTGAAAAATCGAATTTTCCGAAAAGCAAGTGATGACCAATTAATCCCGATACTTTTTGATGATCAAGAGTTAATTCTTTTCTTGAGATTTCTTCCTTTGCGCCACCGTCGTTTATATATTCAACACCAATACTAAACCCGTTCACTTTGCTAATTGTGCGACCTGCCAAACTATAAAATCCAAATACATATGTTGTTTTTTCGGGAAAATATTCATTCTCTTTAATCTTTTTAATCATTCCAAAAGTGTAAATATTGAAAAAATATTCTCCTACAAATTCCTGTTTCTCACGATCAGGAAAAACGACCTTCCCTGATGGATAATAACTTAATCCTAATCCAAACATAGGAAAATTCATTCCATAGTTGGGTTGTTTTACTCCTCCATTTGAAATGTGATTATATTTTGCATAGCTCATCAGGCTATATTTATTACTTATCTGATAATATGCATTAAGATCAACATGGGCAATAAAACTTATATGAGTGGAAAAAAAAGTATTTTCCGGGTTGTCAGCCGAATCATAGATCTTATCTAAATAACTCACGCCAAACCCTATTCTTACCGAAAATAAAAATCGTCTGTACCGTATAAAAAAAGGTTCTGCAAAACCAATTAGGTTATAAGAACTCCCAACAATTTCTGGATTATCGTAATTCACATATAAGAAAGACATACCAGCCTTTGAATAACAGTTACATTGTTGCCAGTTTTTATCTTTAAGTAATAACCATGAATATTCTAATTCCAGACCAACGGGATTAGAGTATGTTAAATGTTCAACTTTACTTGAATGAGGTAGAATTATTCCGTATTGCGGTTTGAGAGCAAGATTAACCGGATTTTTAGGTTCAACTTGTCCTCTTACGTTCAAAAAAATAATTGTTAAAAACAATAAAATCAGAAATTGATTCCTGATCATCTATATCAATATTTAAAATTAGATTTAATTTGCACAGGTACAGCATCTTTATGAACCATTATAGTCATTGTTTTTAATCGAACATAAGCCTCTGATGCGTAAAAATATCCGCCGTACTCATTTCCATCTTGTCCCCACGAGTTTTTTACTTTATAATATTTTGTCCCGCTTTGATCTTTAACAAGACCTACAATATGCATTAAATGATCATCAGTAGTTTCATAATTATCATATCCTGCCTGTCTCATTTCTGGCGTTATCATTCTTTGCTTTCCGGAATTAATAAACGCTTCATCAAATTGGTCTTCTGTCATATCTTCCCAATCTTTTTCAGGTACTATCGCCAAACCTTTTTTATGCTTAAAACCAATATCGCTTACATCACTTGCCCATACAACAGAATATCCGTTTAGAATTGCATTGTTCATTATAGAAATTAAATCATCAGGATTAACATTTTTAACATAACCGTTAGACCAGTTGTCTGGCGATTCAAAAATAAAATCTGTATAATAAGGATGATGTGTATATGAGGTAAAAGTCATATAATCAGAAGTTTTTATTTCTAAAAAGTCGCGAAAACTTTTTGCTGTATAAGTTTTGCTTTTATAATCAAATTCTTTTGGCAATTTACCTAAATATGCATCTAACACTCCTGAAATAGCATCATCCCAAACTGTAGATATTTTATCTTCATTAACCAAAGCATCCACCATAGCTTTTAACACCTTATCCATTTCTCTATGGTCATGCATTTCAGAGTTTACTTTCATTCCAGGATATGCATCCTGAGGAATAATTCCGTATTTGTCAATTACATTAAGCATATCCCAGCCTTCTGCACCTGAGCTAAAGTTAAGTTTTCCGTGATAACGTATATATAAAGATGCGTGATCTTCATATGTACAACGAATAGTAAACATCTCTGAGAGATCAAATTCGCCCTTTCCCAAACGCATTAATTCTGTTTCAATAAATGAAGTTGTTCCAAAGCTCCAGCAAGTTCCTGTATTTGCCTGATCCTTAACAGATGTTGTTGGCAAATCCTTAATAACTTCGAAGTTTAGCTTGTTTTGCTGAGCATAAATACTTGTAGAGAACAAGACGAAAAATGCAATACATATTTTCCTGACAAACTGTTTTTTAGCCTTCATTTTTAAAATATTTAAGATTTGTCTTGCAAATTACTTATAATATCACCAAATCAAAAACTTAACAATTATTTTATTTTCATATTATACATCCTCGCCAGCCCTTTCGTGTTATCTGTCTGTATTTATGAGTGTTACAATGCCAACATATGCTTTATTAACAATTAAGAAATAAAATTTTGACTAAAATCTTTAAAAAAAGTTTACAAACCTACGAACCGTAATTTTTTAGTTCCAAAATTTTTACTTTATTTGCAACTTTAAATTTTATTGATTTAGGAGAGAACGGACGGAATGAATTTCGAAAGGAAACTAAAAAACAAAACAATGTTTGCAGTTATGATCGTGCTGCTTGTATTATGTACTATTTACTTTTCGCTCGGAATAAAAAATCAAAAACAATATATCGATTGGCAAATTCAGAAAGAAAACGATATTGTAAATCTCGAAATTAAAAATCTTCTTAATACAACAAATCAGGTTTACAGAGATAAAATTCAATATTTTGTAAATAATCCTGAAGTAAAAGAGAAATTTAGTTCAAATAGTACCAAAGAATTATACCAAAAAGTTTTTCCTTTTTATACCATCTTAAAATCTGAAGATCCATATTATTTTACCATAAATTTCTATTCAAAAGATAATAGCTTAGTCTTAAATATGGAAACTGGAAGCGGAGTTGATATAAAAGCTGGGGTAAATTCAGTTGTAGCTAAAGTTAATATTGAAAAGAGAAAGAAAACCGGATTTGAATTTAATAATACATATCTATATTATAAAGTAGTTGAGCCTGTAATATTTAAAGGTGAATACATTGGCTGCATAGAGTTTGGTATTCGTGAAAATGAAATTGTTGACAGAATTACAAAAGATTTTGATGTAACCATTGCAAGTGTGTTTAATCCTAAAAATCTTAACGATTTGACAGAGGGTTTTAAATCATCAGTTTCAAATGAATATTTTCTTATTCATTCCCTATTAAAGACTGATATTTTTTCTGAAATTGTATCAAATAACGAATCTTTAATTCCGGGAAAATTCTCTTACAATGAGAGCTATTATTATCTTGATGTTATTAAAGTTGAAAACACCTTTCTGAAAGAAGGTTTTGAAGGTGTTATATATTTCAGAGATATCTCTGCATTACAAAATAAATTCTTAGCTACCGTTTACAGATCCATTTTAATTATCTTTTTAATTCTGGTATCAACCTTTATCATTTTACATTTTTCTTTTAATACGCTTATTCATAAAATATTTAATCTTCAAGATTCAATTGATAAAAGATTGGCACAAAAGACAAATGAGATTGTAAATAAGAATGCAGAATTAAATCAGATTTTTAATACAACAGGAAACAGCATGCGTTTAATTGATATTGATCATAATATCATCCGAGTTAACCGTGCTTTTACAATGCTTTCCGGAATAAGCAAAGAAGATGCTGAAGGTAAAAAATGTTATACTGTTTTTCCCGGAGCTCAATGCCATACATCCGAATGCCCTCTTAATAAAATTAAGAATGGAGAAGATCGAGTTGAAGTGGATGTTTTGAAAAAGAACACTCAAGGTAAAGTTATTCCCGGATTATTAAACTCTGTTGCATTTAAAGGTCCGAATGGAGAAATTTTAGGTATAATTGAAGATTTTAAAGATATTTCTAAGCGTGTTGAAGCAGAAGATGCCTTAAAAAGAACAGAGCAACAATTTTCCGTTTTTATGGATAATCTTCCGCTTGGAGTTTTTATTAAGGATGAAAATCTGAAATCCGTGTATTTAAATAAATACATGGATAATATTTATTCTAATGATGACTGCCAGGATAAGACACCACAAGAAATTTTCCCTGAAGAGTATGCAAAAAGAGTAATGCAGGAAGATAAACAGGTTTTAAACGGTGAGGTTCTTATTGTTGAAGATCAATTGCCGGATAAATCGGGAAATTTAAAAACATATCAGACACATAAGTTCAGATATAAGGGAACAGATAATACATGGCAAATAGGAGGTGTTTCTCTTGATATTACCGAAAAGATAAAAACAGAACAAGATTTAAAAATTCTTTCCAACGCAATTCATCATTCACCAGCTTGTGTTGTTATTACAAATCTTAAAAGAGAAATTCAGTTTGTAAATCCAAGCTTTACTCAAATTACAGGATATAATCCTGAAGATGTAATAAACAAAGAAATTAGTCTTTTAAATATTGATAATCACTCAAACAGTGTTTATGAAGAAGCTATGAGCTGTGTTTTATCAGGGAAAGACTGGCAGGGCGAGTTTCATCATCAAAAGAAAAGCGGTGAAAAATACTGGGAATTAGCTTCTATTTCTTCTGTTAAAAATAGCAAAGGTGAAATATCTCATTTTGTAGTAATCTCTGAAGATATTACATCAAGAAAGCAAAGCGAAAAAGAGCTTATTGATGCTAAAGAAAAAGCCGAAGAATCTAATCGTCTGAAAACAGCTTTCCTTGCAAACCTTTCGCATGAGATCAGAACTCCAATGAACGCTATTATTGGTTTTTCAAATCTGCTTCTTGATGAAGATATGTCTTTTGAAGAAAAAGTAAAACTGAATAATCTGATAAACGATAATAGTCAGAATCTTCTTAAATTAATTGACGATGTAATTGATATTTCCAAAATTCAGGCAGGAAATATTGAGCTTAATAAAACTGATTGCAACATAAATAAACTTTTGCTGGACCTTTATGTCTCATTTAGCATTAAAGTTGAAAATGATGCTAAAAAAGATATTCATTTATCATTACAAAAGGACACCGGATTAAATGATTTTTCATTTGTAACCGATCCGTTAAGACTGAAACAAATCCTATTCAACCTGATTGAGAACGCAATTAAATTTACTTCGAACGGATTTGTTGAATTTGGTTACTCTATAATTGAAGAAGAAAATAAAGTTCAGTTTTATGTTGTTGATTCCGGAATAGGTATTTCAAATGAAAAGTTTGACATGATTTACGACCTATTCAGACAGGCTGATGAGTCTTTCACAAGAGAGCACGGCGGAACTGGCATCGGACTTACAATAGCTAAAACGCTTGTTGATCACCTAAATGGTGATATTTGGATTCAATCAACTCCAAAACAAGGTACAAATATATATTTTACTTTACCTCTTAAAGAACAGGAACCAAAATTTGAAAAACCAGAGTTAAATACCAAAGTTCAATACGATTGGCAAAATAAAGTCGTTTTAGTTGCCGATGACATTAATATAAATTACCAATTAATTCAGGAAATGCTTTCTCCAACCAAGGCAAAAATACTGTGGGCAAAAGACGGTCAGGAAGCTGTTGATTTATGCTTAACAAATGACAATATCGATCTTGTCTTGATGGATATTAAAATGCCTGTAATGAATGGTCTGGAAGCTACTCAGAAAATCAAGGAACATAAAAGTGAATTGAAAATTATTGGACAAACCGCTTATGCTCACGATAATGATCGCGAAAAATGTTTAAATGCAGGATTTGACAATTATATTTCTAAGCCTATAAAAATTGAATCATTGCTTGAAAGCATTGATCAAGTTTTTTCTAAAAATTAACTCCCAATTACGCCTGATTTGATCAAAATCACTATTTATCTGTGTTTTAATATCTTAATTTTTTATTACATTTGTTCAAATGTAAAAAAACCGGTAAGTGCTTTTATAATTTTTATATTAAAATACTTACATTTATGACGTTAAAGCTAATAACAAAAAATAATCATCATGATCTCAACTTATATCCAGGAGCTACTTGCTACAAACAACAGAGTAATTGTTCCAAATTACGGAGCTTTTCTGGTTAGAGCAACATCAAAAAGCAAGGACGCAAATACTTTGGAAGAAAAACTAAAAGATATTTATTTTAGTCCCTTTCTTAAGTTTAATGATGAACTTCTTGAAAAACATATCATTAAAAAAGAAAGTATTACCAAAGAGGAAGCAGCTCAGAAAATCAAAGAATTCATTGATGAAGTAAAGAAAGTGCTGGAACAAGAAAAACCTTATGAAATAAAAGGTTTTGGTAGTTTCACTGCAGATAAACAAGGAAAAGTTCAATTCTTAACTGTTTCAAAAGGAGAGGCTGAGCCTGTAAAAGAAAAAACGACCAAAGCAAAAACTCCTGAGAAAAAGGCTGAAGAAACAAAAAAAGCACCTGCAGCTAAAAAAACAAAAGCAGTTGAGCCAAAGATAGAAGAAGTAAAAGCTGTTGCTAAAACAGAAAAGGTAGAAGAGAAACCAAAAGTTGAAGTTAAACCGGCGAAAGAAGTTGCAGAACCTAAAAAAGATTCAACTCTTAAAGAGTTCAAACCCGAGAAAGAGGTTGCTCCAACAACCAAAGAAGAAAAAGCTATACCAACTACTCAAGCTAAATCTATTTATAGTCATAAAAAGGAAAAGAAACCAGTTAACAAAGGTTTGGTTTGGGCAATTGCAATTGGATTACCCCTTGCCGCTGTATTCATTTGGGCTGTTTTAAATTTTAATACAGTCAAAAAAGTTTTTGTTAAAGAAAAAGCAAAAACAGAAAAGGTTGCTGTAAAGAAGAAACCTGTTACTACAAAAAAACCAGCTGCTAAACCTAAAACAGAAGAAGCAAAAGCAAAA
>DAOUTQ010000116.1 GCA_030668615.1 Bacteroidales bacterium
AAAGAAATAAAGATACTTAAATCTGAAATATCGAACAAAGTCTTTATTTTTGCCCACATAAAATTGTTTATAATCTATTAACCGCCAAATTAGAAACCATATAATGATAAGAAGTATTTTAATTGTTTTAGCACTATTCTTAACTACTAATAGTTTTATATTAGCTCAAGGTTGCGGACCTAATTGTCCTGCTTGTTCAGGAACAACAGATGGTAATCTTACTCCAACAAAATCAATATCAATTCAAGGATTGTATATGCCAACAGGCGAAGAAGAATTTGGCGTTTTAGGTCTTAAATATGGTGCATTCGATTGGTTTGATTTAGGAATTGCATATACTTTTAAAACTGAAAAAATAATTTGGAATGCTCGATTACAAGCAATAAAACAAAATGAATCTAATTGGCAACCAAGTGTTATTTTAGGTACAGGAAGTATTCGAACCGATGGTACTGATCAGTCAATTTATCTGAATATACTTAAATCAAAAGAGTTTTCTGAAAATTTTGCAATAAGTGTTTCTGGCGGTGTAGCTAGTCTAACTTCTGATATAGAAAAAATTTATGGTATTGGTAATGTTTCTTTTATTTTCATGGAAAAGATTACCACATTCGTAAACTTTGATGGTATAAGTTTTCATGAAGGAGTAATGTGGACTGTGAATGATTGGTTTACGGCTGGTATTATGATGATTGAAAGTAAAGATCCGGCTATTTCTGTTAATATTACTACACCAATATTTAAAAGCAAGAAAACAGATAATTAAAATAATTTGTTGTTATAATTAATATAACATTCAAATAAAAATAAGGGGATGAAAGCCCCTTATTAAATTAGTATACTTAATTCTATTTTGATTTTCTTTCATATTTACAACAGCCTGCTAATGCATTGTAAACTTCGTCACTTGCTTTTTCTTTTTCAGTATCGTGACCAACCGCAGCAACCGCTTTGTGAACATCATCTAATTTCAGTTTGCTTTCATCAAAAGAAACTTCTAACATTTTAGTTTCTTTATCCCAATCTGCTTTAGTGACACCCTCTAAACTGGAAACAGCTTTTTCAATTCGACTCTTGCACATACCACAATTTCCGAAGATTTTGATTTTTTCAGTTTTTACTTCTTGACTAAAAACACTAAAACTTGCTATAAGTAATAGTCCAATTGTTAAATTAATCGCTTTTTTCATAATATTAAATATTTAGTTAATTATTAATTTTCTTTTCTATATAAACAACATCCTGGTAAGGCATTGTAAACATCATCGTTAGCTTTTACCATTTTTGTATCATGACCTGCTTTTGCAATTGCTTTATGCACATCAGTTATTTTAACTTTTTTAGAATCGAATGAAAGGTGCAAGATATGATCGTCTGTACTCCATTCGGCATGTTCAACTCCATTTACAGAAAGAGCAGCATCTTCAATTCTTGCTTTACACATTTCGCAGGCACCACCAACTTCAAACATTTCATGATTCAGATTATCAGAAGTTTGTGAATGACCTGAATGATCTTGGTTAGATTCCTTATCACCATGATTATGACCTGTGGAAACCATTCCACCATCAGGATTCATCATGCTTGGTAGTCCCATTAACTGAGCTGATGCATCAATCTTGAAGACTCCATTTACAGCTAATTCTTCGCCAATCTGCAATCCATCTTCGATAACATAATATGATCCGGCTTCAGGACCTAGAACAATTTCTCGATATATAAACGATGGAGTTTCTCTATTGGGAACTTTTACATAAACTACAGATCTTTTTCCTGTCCATAATACTGCCGATTTTGGAATTAGAATCTTTTGTGTATTTGCGGCAATTTTAGATTCTGAAATTCCTTTTGCAAACATTTCTGGTTTAACTTGTAAAGACGAATTATCTAGTTCTACTCTAACTTTTGCAACTCTGGTTGTGCCATCAATAAATGGATCTATATAAGTAATATTTGCTGTAAAATTTTTACCTGGCAAGGATTGAATTGTAAAACGAACTTTATCATTAAGCTTAATCCACGGCAAATCACTTTCATAGGCATCAAACATAACCCATACCTTAGTTAAATCAATTACTTTGAAAAGGGCTTCACCTTCTTTTATGTAATCACCTAAAGCAATATGACGCATAGAAACAGTACCAGAAATAGGAGAGAGTACGTCGAAATAAAGTTTAGGTTCTCCTTTTTCTTCAATAGATTTAATTTGATTATCAGTCAAATCCCAAAGTTTTAATTTTGATTTGGCTGCTAAATATATCGATGGCCTTGTTTCTTTATAAGAAATTGCTTCCAGTAACTCACGTTGTGCTGTAACTAATTCAGGCGAATATATGGTGACTAACTTTTGTCCTTTAACAACATTCTGACCTGTAAAATTCACATGTAATTGTTCAATTCTTCCACCATAACGTGCGGTTAATTCTGCTACATTACGCTCATCAGCTTGCACTTTACCTTGCAAGTGAATTGTTTTGATGGGTATACCTTTTGCAACTTTCATTGTTTGAATATCAGCTAACTTTGCTGCTGATTCAGTCATTGAAATCTCATTTGGATCAATATCATCGCCATCAGATTGCATTGATTTTAATGGAATTAAATCCATTGCACAAATTGGGCATTGTCCCGGTTTATTTTGCTTAATTTGTGGGTGCATTGAGCATGTCCAGGTTGTTGGATCTTCCGATTCATGGTCATGACCTTCATGTCCTTCAATTTCGTGTTTTGCAACTGTAGCTTGATCCGAAGAATGGAAAAATAACCATCCAAAAAAGATCCCTACAATTAAAACTCCGATGATTAATTTATAATTCTGTTTTATATTTTCGATTATAGTTTTCATCTTATTAATTATTTGCCAGTTAAGTATGTAATAAATGATATCGATGCTTGTTTGTCGGCGCGAGCTTTCTCTAACTCTAAGTTATACTTTAATAAGCGTCGTTCCATTCGAAGCAGTTCTTCAAAATTTTTATTGCCAGTGGTATAATCTGTTTCAAGCATTTTTAAGGATTTTTCGGATAAATCAAGCTGAGATTTAAATAAATCAATTCTTCGGTTAGCATCTGAATAATCTTTCCAGATATTTTCAAATAAGTTTTCTAAAAGATTTGATTTATTTTCTTTTTCAAATTGCTTTGCGGTTTCCTGATAAACCACTTCCTGAACCATTGCTTTATACTTATTTCGATACAATGGAATTGTAATTCCTACTCTTGGGAATACGATTGCATCAGTTCCCGCTAAATTGTTTTCTCCTTGTCCCACAAAAGTGTAATCAATACCTAAAGAAATGCTTGGCTTTCCATTTTTATTGGCAAGTTCTTTCTTATAACGCAAGGATTCTTGTTGGAACTCAATATTTAATAACTGATGATTCCTTATTAGCATACTATCTAATAAAACTTCTTTGGTTAATGTAATATCTGTTTCCCATAAAGTTTCAGGAATCGATACAGGACCGGTATAATCAATATTTAAAAGATTATAAAACTGAACTTCAAATACATATTGTTTGTCTTTTAATAAAGCCAATTGATTTTCCAGATCTCCAATTTCCATCTCGATTCTGTATTCATCAACTGCTGAAACTTTACCCGACTCAACTTTAATTAGGGCAAGTTTTTGAAATGAATTTAGAATTTCAATATTCTCAAGAGTTATGTCAATAGCTTTTTGATTAATATATAGATTGTAATACAACGACCTTGCATCATTAAAAAGTTTCGATTTATTTTCTTCAAAAATTTCATACTTTGCTTTTGCCATTTGTATAGCAACATTTTCTTTAGCCTTAAGAGTTCCAATCCATGGAAACATCTGTGTTGCAGAAATTTTAAATTGTTGCGGTCCTAATCTTGTCTCTATTGGCTGAATAAAATATGCAAATGCAATTTGTGGATCAGGCAGAGCCTTAACCTGCGAAGCTACTTCCAATGCAGCCATATACTCATTAAATTTAGCTTTAAGATTCGGATTATTATCAGCAGCTATTTGTAGATAATTATTTAAATCATCCTGAGCATAACTTATTGATGTACTTAGTATCAATAGTAATCCTAATATATATTTTATTTGTCTCATATTATTATGCATTACGATGTTTAAGTTCACGTTTAATTTTATTTTCCTGCCACATACTGTATAATACAGGAACAACAAACATGGTTAAAACTTCAATGGTCATTCCGCCAAACAATGGGATAGCCATAGGCACCATTATATCTGAACCTTTTCCCGATGATGTCAATACAGGTAACAATGCAATAATTGTTGTTGCAGTAGTCATAATGGCTGGTCGAACTCGCTTTGAACCAGCTTCAAGAATAAGTACTCGCACTTCCTTTATAGTTTTAGGAGAACGTTTATCTTGCAATTGCTTGATATAAGTACTTATAAGCACTCCATCGTCGGTTGCAACACCAAATAAAGCAATGAATCCTACCCATACAGCAACACTCATATTAATAGTGTTTATTTGGAATAGATTCCTAAGATTAATTCCGGCTAATTCACCATTCATAAACCATGGCTGACCGTATAGCCAAATCATGATAAATCCACCCGAAAGTGCTACAATAATTCCAGTAAAAATGAATGAAGTAGATATAACAGATTTGAACTGAAAATACAAGATTAAAAATATCATTATTAATGATATAGGTATAATCAACATTAATCGTTTAGTTGCTCTGATTTGATTTTCATAGTTTCCTGTAAAAATGTAATTAACTCCAGCCGGAAGAACTATTTCTCCATTATCTAATTTTTCATTTAAATAACGCTGAGCATTTTCCACTACATCAACTTCGGCAAATCCATCCTTTTTATCGAAAATTACATAGCCAACAAGAAATGTATTTTCGCTTTTAATCATTTGTGGTCCACGTGAATATTCAAATTCTACAAGTTCGCCTAAAGGTATTTGTGCTCCTGACGGAGATGGAATAAGTACCCTTTTCAAATCTTCGGGATTATCTCTAAACTCACGTGCATATCGTAATCGTACAGGGAATCTTTCACGTCCTTCAACTGTTGTTGTTAATGTCATTCCACCAATAGCACTTCCAATAACTGATTGCAATTCTTTCACAGATAATCCATAACGAGCAATAGCATCTCGATCGATAATCATTTCAAGATATGGTTTACCAACCACACGATCGGCAAAAACCGACATAGCTTCAACACCATCGACATGTTTTAAATGTTGTTCGAGTTCTAATCCAACTTTTTCTATACTTTCCAAATCGGGTCCAAATACTTTAATTCCCATTGGAGCTCGCATTCCTGTTTGCAACATTACCAAACGGGTTTGGATTGGTTGTAGCTTTGGTGCAGATGTAAGTCCAGGAACTGAAGCCTGTTTAATGATTTCATCCCAAATATCATCTGGTGATTTTATTTCATCTCTCCATTGACGAAAATATTCTCCGTTTTTATCTTCAATAAGTATTTCTTTATCAATTACACGAAATCCTTCTTCTTTGCGATTATATGTTGATCCATCGTTTAAAACAAAAGCACCTTCTTTATCTACTTTAAAACGCAACTTATGACCAGATTCATTGAGAATATATTCGGGTTTATAATTAATAACATTCTCGTACATTGAAACAGGAGCAGGGTCAAGGGCAGAGTTTACGCGTCCCCATTTTCCAACAACCTGATCAACTTCAGGTATTGAGTTAACTTTTTTATCTAAAATCCTTATTACTTCAAGGTTTTCTTCGATTCCTGAATGTGGCATTGTAGTTGGCATAAGTAAGAAAGAACCTTCGTTGAGCGATGGCATAAATTCTTTTCCTAAACCAGGTAATGCATTGCTCGCAGAATCCCAAATTCGGGTTTCTTTTACAAATTTTGGCATAAAACCAAAAACTTTGTCAAAGCCAATCCAAATGTTTATCCCAAACAAAACGATTAAGGCAGGAAATACTAAAAACTTCCACTTATTTTCTAATGACCAGTTTATGATTTTAGAATAATAAACAACAACAAGCGATAGCATTCCTAAAACAATTCCAACTATGGAAATAACAAAAAGAAAGTTAACAAATAAGGAGTTTTGAGCACCAAGTGGCATCCATGCTTTTGTAAGAAAAAATATTACGACAGTTACTGCAATGGCAATATTTATTCTATTTATCCAAAGTCTTTTTGACTCAGTCCATCTTTCTTCCATTAAGCCATTCGCACCAAATGCACTAAGTGCTATGGCAATATAATGTCCTGTAAAAATCGAAATAGTTAGTCCTGAAATAATCAAAAATATATTCCAAATCTTCTTGAATTTGTTTTTATTAATTTTTACTGAAAAAACAGTATGAGCAAGAGTTGGTATTATTATTAATCCAATTACCAGCGCAGCTAACATAGCAAAGGTCTTTGTATAGGCCAATGGTTTAAATAGCTTCCCTTCAGCTGCTTCCATTGCAAAAACTGGCAAGAAGCTTATTATTGTTGTTGATAAAGCAGTTATTACAGCTCCTGCAACTTCTGTTGTTGCATCGTAAATCACTTTAACTAATTTCTTTCCTTTAGCTCCAACATTCTCCAATAGTTCTATATGCCGAATAATATTTTCGCTAAATACAATTCCCACATCTACCATTACGCCAATTGCAATTGCAATTCCTGATAAAGCAACAATGTTAGCATCAACACCAAATCGCCGCATTGCGATAAAGGTCATTAAAGTTCCAATGGGTAATAAACTGGAAATAAGAAACGATGCTCTCAAGTTTAATACAAGTACAATAACAACAAGTATACTTATTAATATTTCTAATGAAAGAGCTTCTTCAAGTGTACCAAGAGTTTCTTTTATTAATCCGGTTCTATCGTAAAATGGAACAATAGTAACTTTAGATACCGAACCATCTGCTAATGTTTTTGATGGTAATCCCGGACTTATCTTTTCAATTTTTGATTTTAAATTATTTATTACTTCTAATGGATTTGCGCCATAACGGGCAACTACAACACCTCCAACAGCTTCTGCTCCGCCTTTATCTAAACCTCCTCTACGAGTTGCAGGTCCATAATTAATTTTTGCAACATCCTTTAACCGTATTGGAACATTATTTCGAACAGTAACAACACTTTTCTCTAAATCTTCGAGATTTTTAATATATCCAACTGCACGTACAAGATACTCAGCTCTGTTAAATTCTATTGTTCGTGCACCAATATCGAGATTGCTGTTTTTAACAGCAGCCATTATCTGCGAAATATTTACTCCATGCGCTTTCATAGCACCCGGATCAATATCAATCTGGTATTCCTTAACAAAACCACCAATTGAAGCTACTTCCGAAACTCCAGAAGCAGAAGTTAGAGAATATTTAACGTAGAAATCCTGGATTGTACGTAACTCATGTGGATCCCATCCACCAGCAGGCTTCCCGTCTTTGTCTCTTCCCTCCAAAGTATACCAATATATTTGCCCTAAGGCGGTAGCATCAGGTCCTAATGTGGGCGAAACATCATTGGGCAGAGTTCCTGTTGGTAGAGAATTTAGCTTTTCAAGAATTCGGGTTCTGCTCCAATAGAATTCGATATCTTCATCAAAAATGACATAAATACTTGATACTCCAAATATGGAATTGCTTCGAATTGTTTTTACACCGGGAATACCCAAAAGGGCAGTGGTTAATGGATACGAAATTTGATCTTCAATATCTTGTGGTGATCGACCAGCCCATTCTGTGTATACAATTTGTTGATTTTCTCCAATATCAGGAATAGCATCAACAGGAACCGGATCATTGGGTAAAAACCCTGTATCCCATGAAAATGGAGAAGATATTATTCCCCAAAATATGAATATTAGTAATACAAGAAATGTTACCAGTTTATTCTCTAAGAAGAATTTTATGATTTTATTTAACATATCAATATGTTTAATTTATTATTTATAATATACATAATATAGCACCTGAAATGCAGGTGATTAATTATTTAAATCATAAACATTATCAACATAGATATGTTTGTAAAATTGAAAGTTTAGTTTGAGTATTTATTGGAGGTGGTGATTCTGGTATTATGAAATCAGTTATTATTTCATCAAAGAAGTTATTATCAAATACAATGTAAAAAACTGCAAATAAATCAATGCTTTTAATTAAATCATTTTCTAAAATAGGAGAAATAACAAAATCTTCATCAAATTGAAAGAATTTTGTTTCATTTCTACAACAATTCGAAGTTCCTTCCATATCACAACAGTTTTCAATCTCATGTGAAATGGAAACAGAAACTAACCTATTATGACAGTAATGTTTAGAAATAGAATACCCAGCTGTTACAGATAACAGAAGTACAGAAATTGTAATATGTAGAAATTTCCTAAACATTTTAAACTAACTCTCTGACAAATAAACGAAATTATTTAGATTTTGTTTAAATAAAGTTAGAAATTCGTGTTAAATGGATGTTAAAAATTTATTCTGAAGAATATCAGTTTTTAAATTAGATAATATAATCTTTGCGAAGCATTTAGATTATCCTTAATTTACTGGTTCATTTTACTGAACAAAATGAAAAGAAGAGGAATCGTTGAAAAATTTAAATCTATTGGTCCAGCAGCCTTGGTTACAGCAGCCTTTATTGGTCCAGGAACCATAACAACCTGCTCTATTGCAGGGGCAAAGTTTGGTTATGCTCTGTTATGGGGATTATTATTTTCAATAATTGCGACAATTGTTTTGCAGGAAATGGCAGCGCGATTAGGAATTGTTGCAAGAAAAGGTCTTGGCGAAGCATTGCGTGAGCAGGCAAAGAATCCTATTGCAAAGTTTATTACTGCATTCCTTGTTTTATCGGCAATTGTTATTGGAAATGCAGCCTATGAAACCGGCAATATACTTGGAGGAGCATTAGGGCTTGAAACCATTACCGGATTTTCTGGCATTTCGTTATCTGACTCATTTTCAATAAATATTTGGGGTATTATAATTGGTATATGCGCATTTGCATTAATGATAATTGGAAGTTATAAAACAGTTGAAAGAATGCTTATTATTCTGGTTATATTAATGAGCATCGCATTTATTACAACAGCAATTGTTATTTTACCCAATTGGGGTGAGATTTTTAAAAACGTTTTTGTTCCTAAAATTCCATCAGGCTCGGGTTTAACTCTCGTTGCGTTGATCGGAACTACGGTTGTTCCATATAATTTATTCTTACATGCTTCAACAGTTCAGGAAAAGTGGAAAGATAAATCTGGCTTGAATGAAGCAAGAACTGATATTGTTATCTCAATCGTGGTTGGTGGATTAATATCCATGTCGATTGTAATTACTTCAGCTGCAGCTTTTATGGGAACAGGTTATGAAATTGAAAGTGCAGGAGCACTTGCAGTTCAATTACAACCTTTATTAGGAAGTTGGTCGAAAATATTTTTGGCATTTGGTTTATTTGCAGCAGGAATTTCTTCGGCTGTAACAGCTCCTTTAGCGGCAGCATATGCTGCTTCAGGAATTTTAGGATGGAAAAAAGACATAAAAGACAAAAGGTTTAAAGCTGTTTGGATGTTTATTCTTTTGATTGGAGTTGTATTTTCCACTGTTGGATTCAAACCTATACAAGCAATAGTTTTTGCTCAAGTTACCAATGGTATACTTTTACCAGTAATTGCCATTTACTTACTATGGGTTATGAATAATAAAAAAATATTGGGTGATTTCAGAAACAATATAATATCCAATATAATTGCAGGAATAGTTGTTCTTATTGCAATTGGACTTGGTATTAGAAGTATATTAGGTGTATTAGGTATAATTTAAAATTACTGATATGATAATTGATTTAAATTCAGACTTAGGAGAAAGTTTTGGAAACTATACAATTGGAAATGACGTTGAAGTAATGAAATATATTACTTCAGCAAATATCGCTTGTGGTTTTCATGCCGGAGATCCTGTTGTAATTGAAAAAACAATAAAGTTGGCTCTTGAAAATAAAGTAGCCATAGGAGCACATCCGGGTTATCCAGACCTAATTGGTTTTGGACGCAGATCTATGAAAATAAGGAATGAAGACTTAAGTTCTATGATTCTTTATCAAGTAAGTGCATTGAAATCAATGACAGAAGCTTTAGGTGGTAAGTTAGAACATGTTAAACCTCATGGAGCATTATACAGAGATTTAACATATGATTATCAGCAGTCTATTATTGTTGCGGAAGCAATATATAAAATTGATCCTGAATTGATTTTTGTAGGATTGGCTAATTCAAAGATGTTACGGGCGGCAAGAGAAGTTGGGTTAAAAGCAGTAAATGAAGTATTTGCTGACAGAACATATAATGATGATGGATCGTTGGTGTCAAGATTTCAGGAAGGGGCTTTAATTCACGATGAAGAGCTTTGCCTTAAACAAGTTAATCAAATGATTACCGAGAATACTGTTACATCAATCAATGGAAATATAATTCCTATACAAGCCGATACCATTTGTGTGCATGGCGATAACTCAAAAGCACTTGAATTTGTAATAACCCTTAATGATTTTATATCAAAAAAAGGTGTTGAGTTAAAAAGTATGAAAAGCTTAAATCATTAAGATTTATGTTTAAGTACTTTCCTCTTGGTGATTCAGCATTCATAATTAAAGCAGGTAATGATATTTCGCCTGAAACTCACAAAAGGATAAAAAATTTTGTAAGCGTAATAGACAATGAGAATATTAAAGGTATTATTGAATTGATTCCTGCCTATAATGAAATACTAATTGTTTATAATACTGACAAAATACGTTATACCGATTTATTAAATAGATTGCAAGATATAGAACGAAAAGTCGGTAAGTCAGAAAATGCGAAAACAAAATTAATATATATACCGGTTTGTTACGAGAAAGAATTTTCTATTGATATATCTGAAGTAGCGAATGAGAATAATATTACCATAAAGGAGGTCGTGCAGATTCATTCTTCGTTGGAATATTTGGTTTATATGCTTGGTTTTACACCCGGATTCTGTTATTTGGGAGGAATGAATGAGAAAATTTCAACTCCAAGAAAAAAAAATCCACGTAAAAAAATAGAAGCAGGTGCTGTTGGGATTGCTGGAAATCAAACAGGTATTTATCCTATTGGTAGTCCGGGAGGT
>DAOUTQ010000063.1 GCA_030668615.1 Bacteroidales bacterium
ATTAATCTTCGTGCTATATCAACAAGACCTATTCCTGCACCTCCATTTGTTGGTAAATTTCTTTCACGCAATTTACTTAAGTAATAATCTTTAAGTTCTTTACCGTTGAGACCATTTAAAAAATCAATCTGTTCTTTAAGGTTATCTACGTCTTCATTTCTAATTAAATTCCCGGTATTTATTACAAAATATTCATCGTATTCACCAATCATAAATATTCCTTCTTTTTTATTTCCTTCTTTTAAACAATGATGACTTATATTTTGGAGCAATTCAACAAGAATATGGAAAACCTTCTTTTTTGAAACAGAATCTTTCTTTTCTTTTTGCAGATTTTCTTCAATAATTTGTAATACAGGAAAAATGGAATCCTGCGAGAAGTCTCCTTTATGTATTATCAAAATATTTTCGTCAATCATCTTTTTATGAAAGCTAATTGATTCAGTAAGTTCAAATTCACTATCACTGGCTTCAACAGTTTCTTGATCTGATTTTAATAATATCTGATTATAAAATAGAGAAAAACGCTCGTTATAATCTTGAAAAAGATATTGTAGCTTTTGGCCAGATTTTCTCGCCATTTCAATTAATCCAAGTCCGGCTCCACCTTTCTCAGTAAATTCTTGATTTTCTAATACTTGGCGGTAAAGAATCTTAAGCTCTTCTTTGTCAAGGCTATTTACTTTCTCAAGCTGGCTCTTAACATTGTCAATCTTCTTATTCTCAATTATATTTCCAGATGTAATGTAGTAAATGTCTTGCCAGTTTTTAGTCAGAAAGAAACCTTCATTTGGTGCAACCTCAACTTTGTTTTCAAGAGCTTCTCCATGGCGAACAATATTCTGAAAGCATTCAGCCATCAAAAAAGAAACTTTCTTCTTCATTTTCGATAAGCTGTCAGTGTTTATAATATTATGTTCGCTTAATTCAATGAATTTAGTAGTAATTTCATCACTAAAATTCCCATTGTATAAAAGACAAAGATTATCTTCCTTGATACGATCAAAAAACCAGAATGTTGTTTTGATATCCATATTCTACAAAAGTTGGATTGCCAATCAATTAATAAAATAAAGAAAAATATATGAAAAGCGCTAATTTTTTGAACTTAAAATGAGATTTTAAATGCAAGAATTTTGAATTTTAATTTATAATAGATTTATGAATTTTAAATTATCTTTAAAAATTCAAAAGACCAATTATGAAAGCAGCAATTATAAATCAGTTTGGAAGTCCTGATGTTTTTGAAATTAAAGACATTGAAAAGCCAATAATAAAACCGGATCAGTTATTAATAAAAGTCAAAACGGTAGGTTTAAATCCAGTAGATTGGAAGCAACGCAAAGGAAATCATAAATTAATACTCGGTTCACCATTCCCGATTGTACTTGGCTATGATATTTGTGGTGAGGTTGTTGAAACAGGTGATGAAATAAATAAATTCAAAAAAGGCGATATTGTTTTTGGTGCTATAGATAATAAATATGGCGGTGCATTAACAGAGTTTGCCTTGGGGCACGAGAATTGTTTTTCACTTAAGCCAGATAATATAACCGTTGAAGAAGCTGCTGCTTTTCCAATGGTTTCGTTAACTTCTTTGCAAGCATTTCGCGATATAGTAAATTTAGAAGCAGGTCAAACAGTATTACTTAATGGAGCTTCAGGCGGAGTTGGTCATATTGCGATTCAAGTTGCCAAGATAATGGGAGCTAAGGTAATTGCTGTTGCAAGTTCGAAAAGCAAAGAATTTGTAGAGCAATTTAAGCCCGATTCTTTTGTTGATTATAAAGAAAAGAATATTTTGGAATTGGATAAAAAAGTTGACGTGTTTTTCGATATTGCAGGTAATTATGATTTCCTCAAAACAAAACATCTTCTAAATCCACAAGGGATTTATTTGAATCCAAATTATATAAATACGATAATCAAGATGCCTCTTTATAAGTTACATCAAATATTTTCGAAAGGGAAAAAAGCAAAAACTTTTATAATGAAACATAATAATTTCGATTTGGATCTTATTGCTCAATGGATTAGCGAAAATAAGCTAAAAGTAAATATTGATAAAACTTTCCCGTTAGAACAAATAAGCGTTGCTCATGAATATGCTCAGAAAGGACACAATAAAGGAAAGAATGTTGTAGTTATAAGTAATTAAACACGATCTATATGTGTCCTAAGAAAAAGAAAAAAAGTAAAACTAACTGGAAGAAATTAATATTTAAACTGTTTTTTACAGGAGTATTTTTTCTGTCAATCCTTTTATTTACTTTAGTTATTCTTGTTAAAGTTGGTGTATTTGGATCTTTACCTACTTATGCTGATTTGAAAAAAATTAAAAATAACACTGCTACAAATATTTATTCAGTCGATAATAAACTTTTAGGAAGGTATTATTACCAGAATAGAACAAACGTATCTTTTGAAGATATTCCTGATCATCTAATTGATGCGTTAGTAGCAACTGAAGATGTTCGTTTTTACGAGCATCATGGTATTGATCCAAGAAGTACATTGAGAGTTTTAGTAAAAACAATTATGTTATTTGATCGCAGCTCAGGTGGAGGCAGTACTTTAACTCAGCAATTAGCAAAAAATCTTTACGGCAGAAAAGATCACGGAATATTAACTATTCCTGTTGTAAAAATCAGAGAAATAATTTTAGCTCGCCGAATTGAAAAATTATATTCTAAGAATGAAATTCTGGAGCTATACTTAAATACCGTATCATTTGGTGAAAATACGTATGGAATAGAAACTGCAGCCATCATTTTTTTTAATAAAGAACCATCAGAGCTAAATATTGAAGAATCAGCTGTATTGGTTGGTTTATTAAAGGCAAACACAAGTTATAATCCGCGAACAAATAAAGATGCCGCTTTAAAGCGAAGGAATATTGTTCTTAGCCAAATGAATAAGTATGGTTATCTAAAAAAGGAAGAACTGGATAAATTAAAAAAGACTCCGGTATATATAACTTATAGGAAACTTACACATACCGAAGGTCCTGCGCCATACTTTCGTGAGTATCTGAGAAAACAATGTAAAGATATTTTAAAGGATAAAAAAAGATCAGACGGAAGCGATTATAATCTGTATACCGATGGACTAAAAGTTTATACTACACTTAACAGTAAGATGCAGGATTATCTTGAAACTGCAGTAAAAAAACACATGATAAAGCTCCAAAAGCAGTTTGATGAACAATGGCAAGGAGAAGAACCCTGGAAAAATAACACAGAAATTGCATCGCTTCAAATTGAGCAAAGCAGAGCATACAAATCGCTCAGAAAAAAGGGTTTGTCAAAGGAGAAAGCTATTGAACAAATGAAAATTCCGCGAAGAACAGAAATTTTTACTTGGGATGGATCAACGGACACACTAATTTCACCTTTGGATTCTGTACTGCATCATTTTAAATTATTACAAACAGGTTCGATGGTAATGAACGGAAAATCAGGTAATATTCTTGCTTGGGTAGGAGGAATAAATTATAAATATTTTAAGTATGATCATGTTACTGCAAAACGTCAGACAGGTTCTACAATAAAACCATTTGTTTATGCATCGGCTTTAGTTAAAGGAGTTAAACCTTGCGATTATTTTGAGAACGACAGTGTTGTTTATGAAGATTACGATAACTGGACACCTCAAAATTCAGGTGAGGGATATGGTGGATTTTATTCGGTTAAAGGAGCTTTGGCTAACTCAATTAATACAGTTAGTGTAAAATTATTAATTCAGGCAGGTATTGATTCAACAATCGATCTGGCGCATAAAGCAGGAATAAGTTCTTATTTACCTTCGGTTCCTTCAATGGCTTTGGGCACGGGTGAAGTTTCTCTTTTCGAAATGGTGAAATCATATGCTGTGTTCTTAAATAAGGGGAAAAGTATTGAACCAAGATTAATAAGGCGAATTGAGGATTCCGAAGGAAATATTCTTTATACCGATCCTGCTCATGAACCAACAGATACTGTATTGGAAGCAGAAATTGCACAAACAGTTCTTGCAATGATGCAGGGCGTTGTTGACAGAGGAACAGCAAACGGGCTGCGGTCAATATGGAAATTCAACAGCGATTTTGTCGGAAAAACAGGTACAACACAAAACAATACAGATTCATGGTTTATTGGTATGAGTCCAACGTTAATCGCTGGTGTATGGGTTGGAGGCGATAATCCGGTTGTTCGTTTTAAATCTACAACATACGGACAGGGTGCTTATTCTGCGTTACCAATTTTTGCAAATTTCTTTCAATATTTATATAAGGATAATACGTACTCATATTTAGAGAGAGATACTTTTAATATTCCTGACTCAATAAAAATGTCGTTAAATTGCAATGATTTTGATGAGCATGCTGCTCCTCGAATTTTCGATTTATTTGATGAAGAAAAATCAGATATTGAAGAATTTATTAAACGAATTTTTAGAAGAAAACGAAACCGAGAAAAAGAAGAAAGAAAGAAACAAAAGAAAATTGATCAGTCTGAGAATTAGGATAAATACTGAAAATATTCTATATTGTTGGTTGAAAACAAGTTATAATAGAGTCTGGAATGAAGCCATTCAGAATATTAGTAATAGAAGATGATCCTGTTTATCATAAAGTAATTCAACATATTCTTGAAAATTCCGATTATGAAATAAAGTTGATGCATTCTCCGGATGGCAACGATGCATTAAAGATGCTTGAAAATGGACTCCCTGATTTAATTCTTACCGATTGGGAGATGCCCGGAATAAGTGGAATAGAATTTTGTAAAATAATACAGAAAAAGAAAGAATTACAGCATATCCCGGTGATAATGTGTACCGGAATAAATACATCTTCAGAAAATCTTAAAACTGCATTTGAATCAGGAGTAGTTGACTTTATAAGAAAACCTATCGATAAAATGGAACTTATTTCCAGGGTCAATTCAATGCTGAAGCTTTCGGAATCATATCAAACAATTAAAAGGCAAAAAGAAGAACTTCAGCTGGAAAAAGATAAGAGTGACAAACTTTTACTAAATATACTTCCCAAAAAAGTTGCAGAAGATTTAAAGGAAACAGGAAAAACAGATCCAAAGTTATATAATAATGTTACTGTTTTTTATAGTGATATTGTTGATTTTACTGAAAAGACACTACAAATCCCAACAAATATTTTGTTAAGTGAACTAAACGATATTATTAAAGGTTTTGATGCAATTATGGATAGAAATCATTGTGAAAAGATTAAAACTGTTGGTGACGCATATATCGCTGTTTGTGGAATGCCTGTTCCCGACCCTAAACATGCCGAAAATATAATAAATGCAGCTATTGATTCTATTGCCTTTTTAGCAAATAGAAATATAAAGTGTAAATATAAATGGGAAGTGCGACTTGGAATTCATACTGGTCAAGTCGTAGGAGGTATCATCGGAACAAAAAAATACATTTATGACATTTTTGGTGATCCTGTAAATACAGCTTCAAGGCTTGAAAGCAACTCACAAACAATGCGTATTCATTTATCCGAAACAACTTATAAGCTCGTAAAAGATAAATTTGATTTCGAAGAACAACCTCCGCTCGAAGTAAAAGGAAAAGGGAAAATGAAAATGTATTTTGTAAAATCTACTTAACAGAATATTCTATATTTGTGATAAAAATTCTTCTATGTCACGAAATGCAGAGAAATTCCTCGATACATTTAATTTTATCGAAAAACATTTAAAATCAAAATATAATAATGGATATTATTTGCCTTTTGGCGATTTAATCAGAAAAGCGTCTGCAAAAGAAGGTGTTATTAAACGTTATCGTGAGGACCTGTTTGTATATTCCGATTTACGAAATGTTATGGTTCACAATTCAAGAATTAACGGACGAATAATTGCTGAGCCTCTGGATGATGTAATTGAAAATATTGAACGAATCTGGAATCAAATACAGCATCCAGAAAAGGTTTCTAAATTTAAAAAGAAAGTCCATTATTGCTTTACCGATGATAAGCTATCAAAAGCTTTGAAATTTATGCACGATCATAAAATTTCTCAAATTCCAATAATTGAAAAGGGAGTAATAATTGATGTTTTAAATAGCAGTCATATTGCAGATTGGTTAGCTGCAAAAGACATTGTATCACCATCTGAGGTTAATATTAACGAAGTACTTGAGAATGCCGGAAGAAATGGTAATTTTGAAATCTTATCAGGTAATATGACTGTTTTCGATGCAGCTGAAATTTATAAAAATTCATATATGAAACCTCCGGCCAATTGGTATTACGATGCGCTTGTTATTACTCCAACGGGAAAGCCTGACGAGCAATTGATTGGTATTATAGTATTAAAAGATATTGCTGAATATATAAGTGTTTAATATCTAAATCCAATTATTATTATATCGTCAACTTGTTCTTTATCACCTTTCCATTCTTCAAGAGTAAGGTATAAAGTTTCTTTTTGTTCTTCCATTGGTTTATCATGAATTTCTTTTATAAGATTCTGAAAACGAAGAGGCTTAAATTTTTTATTTTTCTCGCCACCAAATTGGTCCATATATCCGTCAGAAAAAATATAAAAAGTATCACCTTTAATCAATTTAATTGTTTTGTTTGTAAACTCATGATATTCATGTGCAAAACCAATTGGCATTTTGTCGGATGGGTACTCAATAAGTTCTTTGTTATGAATTACATAAAGGGGATTATTGGCTCCTGCAAATTGGATTTCGTTTTTGTCAGTATCGATAACACATAATGCAATATCCAAACCGTCCATTGTTGTAACTTTTTTTGTATCCTGCTTTAAGGTGTGAACTATATGTTGTCTTAATTTATTTAGTATATCGGCTGGTGTAGGGTCCTCAATATTACTGGAAATTTCATTCAGGAATGCAATAGCCAACATACTCATGAAAGCTCCGGGTATTCCATGTCCGGTGCAATCTGCTGCTGCCATCATTATTTTCTCGTTTTTCCTTGTAATCCAATAAAAATCTCCACTTACAATTTCTTTTGGTTTAAAAAGTATAAAATATTCATTTATTAACTGTTTTATGGTTTCTTCTGAGGGGAGCAAAGCATTCTGAATTCGACGAGCATAATTCATGCTTTCAACAATTTCCATATTTTGTTTCATAACAAAATTGTATTGTTCTTCGAGTTGCTGTTTTTGGTATTTAATTAACTCAATACTATCTTCAATTTGTTGCCTTGCTTCTTTTTGATCTGTGATATCAATAAATACACCTCTAACACCAGTGGGCTTGTCATCTTTCATGACTCGTGAAGCATAAGCTCTGACAGGAACAACTTCACCGTTTTTTCTTTTAATAAGGTATTCATTTCCACGAGAATCTTCTCCATCGAAAATTTTTCGAAGATTTTCCATTGCATGTCCAACCTCATAATCTACAAAAAGTTTTTCAGCACTAATCCCTTCCTTTAAATTATCATGCGAATAACCAAAAAGTTTTATTCCTGCTTTATTTAAGAAGATTATGCTTCCATGAATATCTGTTTCGTAAATACATTGCGGAATAAGATCAGTCATTTCTTGAAATCGTTGGTTGCTTTCTTGTAAAGCATCATCTATAGCTTCAAGTTCTTCGATATATTGTTTTAATTCATCTTCATTTTCTATTCGGCACTGTCTTTCATACTCCAATTCAAGAGATAAGTCTATGTTGTTTGTTAATGAAAATATAATAGTTGCAACTAAATAATTTTTATTATCAAAGGGTATATGATTAAAGAAAATTTTCCCATTAATATTTTCTGATTCAGGATTTTTAAGATGAATAAAATAGATTTTATTAAATGCTATGTCAAGGAGAGTTGTGATATTATTTTCATTTGTATCTTTCAAATCAGCAATAGAAAAAAAATCTTTACCAATTGCCTCAGCTCCAAAGTTGTACTTAAACGAATTGTTTCCTTCGATGATTTTATTTCTTGAAATATAAAAAACGGGATACGACAAATGCTCAAAATAAATTGAACTAAGATTTATTTTATCCTCTTTTTCATCCATAAAATGAGTTTTTAAGGCAGGATTTTAGATTGTTTAGGCTTATACAAATTACGAATATATTATGAGAAAATAAAGACCTTAATTATAATCCCTTTATAAGATTATCCCCCAAAAACAATAAATATAAAGGCTGACAGATAGTAGGGAATCAAAAACAACGAGAGTATTTTGTTTTATTGCCTTTTTGTAAAGAATAAATGAAGCTATAAATCTTAAAAAGAGTTGAATAAAGAAGAATAAAAACACTTTAATTCCATATTGATTATAGGATTTTGCACTTTCAAATTGAAAACGCACAATCTCAGAAAAGCTTCTCGATAATCCTTCACTTTTACAGGGATGTCCTTTGATAGTTGCGCAAGCAGATTTAATCGGGTGATTGTTTTTCTCAACAGAAAAAATGCCGGAATAAATAAAAATCAATATAATTATTCCGGCAAAACAAATATTTAGAATATGATAAGGTTCTTTAACGAAGTAATCATATTTATTACTCATCGTCTTCGTCCAGATCTTCTTTAGCTTCTTTAACCTCTTCGGCAAATTCTTCAATTGCTTCAGTAGCAGCCTCTACTGCTTCATCAATAGATTCATCTGTAAGATCTTCAATTTCTCCTTCTAATGCTTCCATTGCTTCTTCAAGATCTTCAAGATCTTCAACGTCTAATTCTTCTTCAATTGCTTTTTGAAATTCTTTTCCGAACTGTTCCAGTTTAGAAGGGGCACTTTTAAAAATGTATAGTTGCCAGCTTGCAATTGCTGTTCCAATTATAGAAATAATTAAGGCTGCCGTTACCAAACCTTTCTTAACATTTGCTTTTGAAGCTTGAGAGAAACCTATAGCGCTTAATACTACAGCAATTGCGCCGGGAGCAAGAGCATACATCCCCAGACAAGGGATAAATGAAATAATTAATGCAATTATACCTAAAACTAATCCTGCAATGCCCAGTCCTTGCCCGGCATTTGATGCTTTGTTTTCTTCCATGTTTTTGAGTTTATAAGTTATGATTTATCAAATATATAAAAATGACGTATTTTCTCCAATTATTGCTGCATGCTTAAATAGATGACATTATATTAAGAATATCTTTTTCCAATGTTTCTTTTGGTGATTCTATTATTCGACCTATCTCTTCGCCTTCGTAATAAAATATGAATGTAGGTACAAGCTCAATTTCCATTCTTACAATTGGGATTCCTTCTGCTTGTTTATTTTTGTCCACACCCGCAATTACTAGTTGACCCAATTGTAGGTCTAAGAATTCAATTATTTTAATAAATCTTGGCACTTCTCTTTGACTGTCGCTGCACCAAGTACCCATTACTATGAAAATTTCCAGTTCAGGAATTAATTTAGAATCTATTGATTTTAAAGTTTCCTTGTCAACTAAATAACTATTGTATTCTGGTAAAAACCACTGTGTAACAGAATTTGATTTTAAGCTATCTTTATCGCAATATCCAAGAAGAATTTCCTGATTTGCATTTTCATCAAATACAATTTTATTCATTTCTTCTTGTGAAAATAAAGAACTGGTTATTGCTAAAAACAATAACAAAATGCTTAATTTTTTCATAACTTTCTGTTTTTCCAAATTTACATGCAATATATTTAAAACTATTTTACTTGAAAAGTGTTTATAGGATTAAATTTTAATTAATAGATGAATAATCCTTTATCTGAAAAAAGATCTAAAATAAATTTCAAATCATTTCTTTGGCATGCAATATTTCTTGCCCTGGCAAGTAATTTTATGGATATTGATACTGTTATTCCTGCCATGCTTATACAGTCCGGTGGAACATCGTTTCATCTGGGAATATTAACAGCAATACTGCTAGGAGGATCAAGTTTTTTTCAATTGTTTTTTGCAAGTTATTTATCAAATAAGACTTATAAAAAAGGATATTTGCTTACTGCAATTAATTTAAGAGCTTTCTCTCTATTTGTTTTGTCGTTTTTATTCTTCTTTTCTAAGAATGTTAAGTCTGATTTAATCATTTTATTCATATTCATTATTATTTCCTTTTTTGCAATAAGTGGATCGTTTGCCAATATTTCTTATATGGATATTTTTGGCAAATCGGTAAAGCCTGAAAAACGCAAAAAGTTTTTCACATTGAAGGAATCAATAACCAGTATTGGAGTTTTTATTTCAGCAATGGTTGTGCGCGAACTTTTAAAAAACTATGATTATCCTTCGAATTACAGTTTATTATTTTTTGTGGCTGCATTTTTACTATTATTTGCATCTCTGGGATTTTGGCAGATAAAAGAAGTACGATCAAAAATTAAAATCAATCAAAGTATTATTACTTTTTTCAAACAAATTCCCTCTGAAATAAAGCAAAATAGCAATTTGAAATATTATCTGTTATTGATAAATACTTTTGGTTTGGCATTAAGTCTTTTGCCCTTTTTAATACTTTTTGCAAAAGAAAACTTTGATTTAACAGGGAAAATGATTGGTAATTTTCTGGTCTTTCGTGTTACAGGAATGGTAGTATCAGGGATTGTATTTTATAGGTTAGCTCATAAAGTGAATTATAAATTTATGGTTAAAACTGCTTCAATTGTAGGAGCACTAATTCCTATTGTGAGTTTATTCCTTATTCAGTATCAGTTTTATTACCAATTCTTATTTATATTATCCGGATTTTTTGTTTCAGCATATAAAATTTCTAAAAGTGGTATTCTGATAGAAATATCAAATGTTGATAATAGAGCAAAATATACAGGAATATCAGGTGCTGGTGATATTATTTCTATGATCTTTCCTTTACTGGCAGGTGCACTTATTTCTGTTTTTGGTTTTCACATTATATTTATTATTGTATCTGTAATTGTACTTTCTGGGTTCTTTGTTGCAACGAAACTGGATTGTACTTCTTCATTAAACCAAGCGAGTTAAAGTATATCTAATTAAAGACTTACAGCGGCAATATTTTTTATTTTAAATGTTAAAAAAAGTTAAACTAAGACTTTTAGTTTGAAAACTAAGACTTTTAGTTTATGTTTGTTGCATGAAAGAATTAACCAAAGCAGAAGAACAGGTAATGGAATATCTTTGGGAGCTTAAAAAAGCTTTTGTTAAAGATATTCTAGATCAGTTTCCGGAACCACGGCCGGCTTATAATACTGTTTCGACAATTGTAAGAATTTTAGAAAAGAAGGGAATGGTTTCTTATGAAGCCTATGGCAAAACTCATCAGTATTATCCTTTAGTTTCTCCTGCCGATTATAGAAAAGGTAGATTTAAGGATGTTTTAAGCAAGAATTTTAACAATTCGTATAAAAAGTTTGCTTCATTCTTTGCACGTGAAGAAGATGTTTCTATAAATGATCTTGAAGAAATGAGAAAAATTGTTGAAGAAGAAATACAAAAACGAAAAAATAACAAATGATAGATTTAAGTTTATATAATATACTGGAATCTGCAATTATACTTGCAATATTCTGTTTGTTTTATAAAGCTTTTCTTAAAAAGGAAACCTTTTTTAAACTAAACAGATTGTATTTACTAAGCTCGTTATTATTTGCTTCAATCATACCTTTTTTAAATATAAATGTAGGATTGTTTGCAAATCATATTTCTTCTGGAAACGATATTTTGAATAAAATTTCAGGTATAAAACAGGGATATAACGAAATAAATGAGGTAATAATTTATGCATATTCAGGAAAATTAACATGGACAGTTATTAAAAACTATTTAAATATAATTTACATTTTGGGGGTATTAATTTCGGGAGTGTTTTTTGTTTTTGGATTGGGAAAAATCATTGTAATGATTTTAAAAAGCAGTCCACAAAAATACGACGGATACCGAATTATTGAAACAACCGATGCCATAGTTCCATTCTCACTTTTTAAGTGGATTATTATAAATCCTGATAAGTATTCATCCGATGACATGAAGCAGATTATTGCTCATGAGCGTATGCATGCTTTTCAGTTACATTCTTTTGATCTGATCTTTATTGAAGTACTTGTTATTCTGTTTTGGTTTAATCCTTTCATCTATTGGTACCGAAAATCGATCAGAGAAGTGCATGAATATCTTGCTGATGAGGCTGTCGTGGAAAACGGTTTTGATCAGTTGGATTATCAGCAATTATTATTAAGTCAGGTAACTGACTGTCGGTTAGTCGGTTTAATCAGTAGGTTTAGTTATTCACTATCTAAAAACCGTTTAAAAATGTTAACCATGATGAAATCAAAAAATATGTCAAAAACAAAGATTGTATTGGCAATGCCATTTGCAATAGCTTTTATTTTCTTTTTTACTAACTCAGCTGACTTTGCTAAAGCTTCAAGTAAAAATAGTATTTCAACAGAAATGTCTGCTGTAGATGATACTATTAAGGGGAAAGATGGAGAAATTGTTTTAATTGAAAATGAAGAAGGGATTGAAGGCGATGTTTATTTCACAGCCGACATAATGCCTAAGTTTCAAGGAAAAGAATCTGATGAATTTCGATTTTTTATTCAAAAGAATCTGAAATATCCAGAAGATGCACAAAAAAAAGGCATTAGTGGAAGAGTTTTTATTCAGTTTGATGTTGATAAAGAGGGGAATGTGAGAAATGTAAAAGTTGTGCGTGGAGTAGATCCTTCGCTTGATGCTGAGGCTTTAAGAGTTACCAAACTTTCACCAAAATGGACGCCTGCCGAAGACAAGGGTGAAAAAGTAAATGTTAGGTTTACCTTCCCAATAGTTTTCGCTTTAAAGTAACATCTTAATATTCAGGTCCGGTTAGTTCCGGACCTAATTTTTAGTATATGAAGAAACTTATATTTATAATGGGAGTTTTTGCATCAATTAATGCATTTTCCCAAAAACAGGAATTAATTCAGAATCTTGAGTTAAAGGTTTTAAAAACCCAGTATGATTCAGCAATAATTATCGCAAATCAGATATTAAAAACAGATTCAGCAAACTGGCAGGTTTATTATTATTTGGGTAAATCAAATCAAGCTAAATACAAATATTTTGATGCTTTAAAGTACTTTGAAAAAGCGAATGAGCTGGATTCTGCAAATTCGGTAATTGAAAATGCATTAGCAAGCACATATGATTTTATTGGTAAAGATGAAAATGCCATTCAAATTTATTATAGCCAATATCTGAGAGATACAACTAAAATAGAACCGATAATTAATCTTGCAAATACTTTCCGGAAATCAGGTGAGTATGGATCAGCCATTCATTATTATCAGAAAGCTTCGGCAATAGATCCTGAGAATTTCTATTACTACAAACAGCAAGCTTACTGTACAAGTAAGATTAATTTACCGCAACCTGCCATTTATGTTTATGAAATTGCATTGATGCTTAACCCTTATGACTTGGGGATGTATAGACAGTTAGCAAACTTACAGAATTCTGAAAGGTTTTTTTTAGATGCAATAAATACTTGTAACAAAGGCTTAAAAAACTATCCTAACGATGATCAGTTAATGAAAATTAAAGCATATGCACAATACCTTAACAAGGATTTTGATTCGTCTATTGTTGGATTAAAAAAATTACTTGAACTGGGTGACACATCGTACTTTAATTTAAAATACCTCGGATTTTCTTATTTTGAAAAGAAATTTTTTGTGGATGCCATTAAAAATTTAGAGATAGCACGAGAATTTGACGATACTGATGCTGAAGTTTGTTTTTTCCTTGGAAGTGCTTATGGTCGCTCAAATGTTGGAAAAGAGGGAATTTTAAATCTTAATCGTTCTTTAAGTCTAATAGCTCCTTCACCAATTCAGCTTTCTAACATATATTCAGAAATAGCTTATATTTTTCGGAATCAAGGAAAATACGAATTAGCACTTGATAATTTGAAACTGGCTTATAAGAGTAATGCAAGCCCAATATTGTCTTTTAAAATGGGCCAGCTATATGATTATTATTTGGATAACAAAAAATTGGCAATAGATTGTTATGATGCTTATTTAACAATGGCTAATACACCTGACAGTCTGAGCGGAGGTAATTTAATTGATTCTTTTACCGCTGATCCAAGAGTTGTTGAAAATGCTAAAGAACGAATCAAGTTGTTAAATGAAGATTTGTTTTTTGAACAAGCAAAGGAATAAACCAAAACATTTATGAAAAAAGTAATCATCACTTTTGTTCTACTTTCTATTTTTTCTACCATAATTGGTCAAAATATTATAGATCCATTTAAAGAGTTAACTGGACATAAATACAAGATTAATTACATACGTTTTAGCAAGGATGGTAAATATTTAGCAAGTGGTGGATGGGATAATTATGTTGTAGTGTGGGATATGAATACTTTCTCAAAACTGCATATTTTAAAAGGGCATACAGATTGGATTAGAGAGATTGAAATCAGTCCGGATAGTAAACATTTAGTTAGTGGATCTCATGATGGGAGTTTCAAAATTTGGGATTTAAATTCAGGTAAATTGGAACACGATGTTGAACCAAAACCAAGAGAATTTATTAAGAAAGGACCGTACCCTGAATTTGATAGAAAAATGAAAAATGCTATTTCGGCATTAGCATTTAGTCCTGATGGAAAGTTTTTAGCAGTAGGTTCTACCGACGAATTAATTAGGATTTGGGATTTTGAATCATTTGAATTAATCCAAAAGCTTGAAGGACATAATACGAGTGTATTTTATATAGCTTATAGTTCCAAGGATGATTTAATGATAAGTGGATCGATCTATGAAAACTTAATATTTTGGGATACAAAAACATATAAACCATTAAGAAAATTGAGTGAAAAAAGAGGATATAATGGTTCTTTTCAATTGTTTAATAATGAAAATTATTTATTGAATACAGGAAATGATACAATTAACATTTGGGAAATTTCTACTGGCAATTTAATTCGATCAATACCTGCACAGGATATGCTACAAAGCGTTCAACTAACGCCCGATGAGAAATATATGGTTACATGCGGCGAAGATTATACATTAAAGTTGTGGGACTTTAAAACTGGACAGGAACTATGGACTTTTACAAATCCAAAACCTGAATTGGCAGATTGTAAAATTAGTCCTGATGGAAAATTATTGGCTCTGGCTACTCCTGAAGGTAAAATATTAATTTGGAAAATTGAAGATTTGATTAAATAATGGTAGTAATAAAAAGATAGGGTTGGAATTTCCAACCCTATTCTCAATATCAAGTATCGATTATTCTTTATCTTTTTTAGGCTTTTCCTTTGGTTCAGCTTTCTTTGGTGCTGCTTTCGTTTCGGTTTTAGGTTTTTCTGTTGCTTTTGGCTTAGTTTCTGCCTTAGCTTTTATTTCGGTTTTAGGTTTTTCTGTTGCCTTTGGTTTAGTTTCAACTTTTGCTTTCGGGGCAGCTTTAGGTTTCGTTTCTACCTTAGCTTTTGGAGTAACCTTTGGTTTTGGCGCTGGTTTCTTTGTTGCAGCAACAGTTGTTTTTTTCTTTGGTCTTCTTTTTCCGTAACTACCAATTGATATTTTACCTCTTCTTGTTTTTTTATCGCCTTTACCCATAATAATATATTTTTTTGTGTTTGTAATTGCTTATCCTCAAATATAAAAATATTAGAACTAACTATGAAATATTAAAACGATAAAATAAAAAAAGCCGACTCAACGAGTCGGCTTTACTCTTTTATAATGTTCACTTATTAAGAAAAGAATCCTGTAGCAACAGTTAATCCAGCCATAACAACTGAAACCATTGTCATAAGCTTAATAAGTATGTTTAATGACGGACCTGATGTATCTTTGAAAGGATCACCAACTGTATCACCAACAACACTTGCTTTGTGAGTATCGCTACCTTTTCCTCCTAAATTACCTTTTTCGATGTATTTTTTAGCATTATCCCATGCACCACCAGAGTTATTTAACATACTTGCTAAAGTAAATCCTGTTACAAGTCCACCAGCTAATAATCCCACAACACCAGCTACCCCTAAAACAACTCCAACAATTATTGGAACAGCTATAGCGAATATTGAAGGAACTAACATTTCTTTTTGTGCTCCACGAGTCGAAATTTCAACACATCTTGCATAATCAGGTTTACCTGTTCCATCCATAATTCCAACAATAGTTTTAAACTGATGGCGTACTTCTTCAACCATTGCTCCGGCAGCACGGCCAACAGCTTTCATGGTCATTGCACTAAATACAAATGCCATCATTGATCCTAAGAATAAACCGCCCAATAACATTGGATTAAATATTGTAAGATCATAAGCATATATAAAATCTGAGATTGTGGCTCCGGCTAATTCAACAGCTTTTTGACCTTCTTCAATAACAGGAATATTATCATTGTAAAATAAGGTATCACCTATTTGTTTAAAACCTTCACCTGCCAATTTGCCTAACCATAATCTAATTTCTTCCATGTAAGCAGCTAATAATGCCATTGCAGTTAACGCAGCAGAACCAATTGCAAATCCTTTACCGGTTGCAGCAGTTGTATTACCTAACATATCTAAAGCATCAGTACGTTCTCTTACTTCTTTTGGAAGTTTAGCCATTTCTGCATTTCCTCCTGCATTATCAGCGATAGGGCCAAAAGCATCAGTTGCTAATGTAATACCTAAAGTTGAAAGCATACCTACAGCAGCAAATCCAATACCGTATACACCTAATGCAAAGTTTTCAAATCCACCAGCAAATCCATATGCTCCAATAATAGCAAATACAATTGTCAATACTGGAATCCAGGTGGAGTACATTCCAACAGCAATACCTTCAATAATTGTTGTAGCAGGTCCTTGTTGTCCTTGTTTTGCGATACCTTTAGTGGGAGCATATTCATCTGAAGTAAAATATTCAGTTCCTTGCCCGATAATAACACCGGCAGTTAAGCCAACTACAACAGCACCAAAGATTCCCCAGCTAATCCAGCCAATATTTGCCAAAATAGCTACAGCAATTAGTATTAAAACAGAACTACCTCCTGTTCCAAATAGTAATGCATTTAATAATGTTTTCTGAGTTGCCGATTCTTTTGTACGAACCATGAAAATACCCAAAATAGAAAGTAAAATACCAATTGCAGCTACAATCATTGGTGCAGTAATTGCTTTTACAGGATCTACTCCGGCAACTAAAGGAAGTGCTGCTCCTAATGCAGCAGTAGCAAGAATAGAACCAGCATATGATTCATATAAGTCAGCACCCATACCAGCAACATCACCTACGTTATCACCTACATTATCGGCAATAGTAGCAGGGTTACGTGGATCATCTTCTGGGATTCCAGCTTCAACCTTACCAACAAGGTCAGCTCCAACATCGGCAGCTTTTGTAAAAATACCACCACCAACACGAGCAAATAAAGCCTGAGTTGATGCACCCATTCCGAATGTTAACATTGTAGCAGTAATCTCAATCAATTTTTCGTGATCTGTAGTTCCTGCATGAACAAATGTTAAGCCAAGAGCATGCATTCCTTCTTGCATATGTTCAGCAGTGTAAACTACTTTATTTAAAATCACCCACCAAAGGCTGATATCTAATAATCCAAAACCTACAACCACAAGACCCATTACGGCACCACTACGGAAAGCAATTTTTAATCCTTTATTTAATGATTGAGATGCTCCATGTGCAGTTCTTGCAGAAGCATAAGTTGCAGTACGCATGCCCAGGTAACCACATAATCCGGAGAAAAAACCACCGGTTAAGAAAGCTACAGGCACAAATGGATTTTGTATTCCAAAATAAGCCAGCATTAAAAGAATAATAAATAATACAATAAATACTATTCCTACTACTTTGTACTGTCTTTTTAAATAAGCCATTGCACCATCGCGAACGTGTTGTGCAATTTCTTTCATTTTTTCTGTTCCCTCAGAGTTCTTCATCATATCCTTGAAAAAGAACCAGGCAAAAACTAATGCAATAGTTGATGCTACAGGAATAAACCAAAAAATAGTTTCCATTTTTAATTCAAATTTTAATTAATAATTATTTTCTTATCTATATATATAAATGATTTTTAATTATTTTTTATTTCTCTAAAACAGAGCGTGTTATTAAATACACAATTTTAAATCGAGCTCAAAAATAAGTATAAAATTCTGTTGTACAACATATATTAAAAATAATTGTTCGCTTTATTAACTTTTTTGATATAGTTATTGAAATGTTTACTAAGTTTGTTAACTGGTGGAAAAGTTTTTTACTCGTAGGGCTCAATTTATCACCAAAAAAATCACTTCGTAATACATACCTTACTTATCAGATCAGATTTCTTTAATTTAAATTCGAGATTTTCATAAAAATGAATTAGTTTTAGATAATCTATTACAAAACCGGTATTATGAAATTTCGCATTCACATTTTAACTGCAATTATTTGTTTTACAAGCTTTTCGTATGCATTATCATCAAATGGTCACCTTATTGAGGAAGGTTTATTGGATTTAGAATTAACCAATATTAGCGAGATAAAAAGTATAAAATTGGAGGGTGATTGGGAATTTTATTGGAATCAGTTATTAGAGCCTAAAGATTTTGAGAACAAGAACATTACTCCTGATTTGTATGGAAAAGTTCCTAAATCGTGGACAAGTTATGTGAAAGATGAGAAAAAATTACCAAATAAAGGTTTTGCTACTTATAGAACAGTTATTCACAAACAAG
>DAOUTQ010000012.1 GCA_030668615.1 Bacteroidales bacterium
AGAATTGCTGAAGTTCTTGAAAAAGTTAATCTGAGTTATAAAGGTTATAAAATGCCTCATCAGTTATCGGGAGGCGAACAACAAAGAGTTGTTATTGCCCGCGCATTGCTTAACGATCCTGAGATTATTCTTGCCGACGAGCCTACAGGAAATCTTGATCCTGAAACTTCAGAAAATCTAATGAAGATTTTACTTGACATTAGCAATAATGGTAGAGCTGTTGTAATGATTACTCATGATTACAATATGGTTAAGCAGTTTCCATCACGAACAATTAAATTTGAAGACGGTAAGGTTTCAGAACAAAACGAGGTAAAGGAAATTGATTTTGAGAGTTTAATGGAATAATTACTATATCTTTTAGATTATAATAGTTTGTAGATAACGGATTCTATTAAATATTTTCTAAGAGTATTTAAATTATAACATCATATTTTAAATATGACTGATATCAATCCTAAAATTCATGTTTTATTTTTGCCATTATGGTATCCCAATAAATATGACCCTATGCCGGGTTTATTTATAGAAAGGCATGCACGTTCTGTAAAACAATATTGTGATGTTTCTGTCTTATATTTACATCCAGATCCAGAGCAAAAGAGGAATTATTTGTTTGAAACAAATAATGATGACAACATTTATACAATTAGGTTATACTATAAACATACTAAAAATAATTTCCCCGGATTATCTCAATTAATTAAAACATTCCAATTCTACAAGGCAGCCTTAAAAGGTTACATTTACCTTTGCAAAGGTAAATACAAACCACACATTGTACATGTTAATGTACTTACACGATTAGGTGCTTTTGCACTTTTTCTTAAATTTATGTATGGATTACCATACATTATTACCGAACATTGGTCAAGATATCAAACTCGGGTAGGCACATATAAGGGATTAATCAGAAAGATAATTACTAAAATTGTTGTAAAACGAGCTTCCGCAGTTACAACTGTAAGCGAAGATCTAAAAAAAGCTATGCTTAGGCACAATTTAAAAAATAAAAATTATCATGTAATCCCTAATGTTGTTGATACGAATCTATTTTTTCCTTCAAGAATTAAACAAAAAAATGATATTAAAAATTTTATTCATGTCTCATGTTTTGATGATAAACCTAAGAATATTTCAGGAATACTTCGTGTAATTAAAAAACTATCCGCAATCAGGACTGATTTCAAATTTACTATGATTGGTAATGGTCCTGATTATGAAAATATTACAGAATATTCTAACCTTTTAGAAATTGACTCAAAATTTATTTCTTTTACAGGCTTAAAAGAAGGTGTAAATCTTGTAAATGCCATAAACAAGGCAGATTTTATGCTTTTATTCAGCAATTATGAGAACTTCCCCGTAGTTATTCCTGAAAGTTTTTCATGTGGAATTCCTGTTATCTCAACGTCTGTAGGTGGTATTCCAGAACACTTATCTTCAGATAAAGGCATTTTGATTGAACCTGGAAATGAAAATCAATTGTTTCAAACGATTAATAAATTGCTTGATAATAATTCAAATTACAATTCTGAAAAACTTAGACAATATGCTATTGATCATTTCAGTTATAAGGTTGTTGGAAAACAGTTTTTTGACATTTATATGAAAGTTTTAAATTAGTTTTAATGGCATTTGAAAATAATAATTCAACGAATTTATCACAATTAAGGTTTGGGATTTTATATAATGGTCAATCATTACAAAAATGGCAGGTAAAAAGTATACAGCTATTAATAAAGAATAATATCAAACCAGTACTTGTAATAGCTGATAATAGACCTGTTATTAGAAAATCATTTTTTCAGTATTTATTAAATTATCAATATTCAAAATTTCTTTTTCGTTTTTACCATCGTTTTATCTTTAAACCAGAAGCAAAAAAAATATCCAAAGCAGATGATTTACTAAAGGATGTTCATGTTTTAAATTGTATCCCTGAAACCAAAGGATTCTCAGAGTATTTTACCCAAGAAGATATTGATGAAATAAAATCTTATAAGCTTGACTTTATTCTTCGCTTTGGATTTAATATTATTCGTGGAGAAATTCTTTCTGCAGCAAAATTTGGTGTTTGGTCATTTCATCACGATGATGAAAAAAAATATAGAGGAGGTCCTCCAGGATTCTGGGAAATTTATAATAATGATGATATTAATGGAGTAATTTTTCAAGAACTTAACGATAAACTGGACGGTGGTATTATCCTTAGAAAAGGATATTTCAAAACAGTAAAACACTCATACACAGAAAACTTAAATCAATTATTATCTGAAAGCTCCATATTCCCTTTACAAGTTTGCAATAATATATTAAATGGAAAGGATCTATTTTCAAATTCTGTTCCTTCTAAAACCGATGCAAAAATATATCGTGTACCAGGTAATCTGAAAATGTTATTTTTCTTGTTTAAGCTCTTTTTCAATAAAATATTCTTTCATTTTAATGAACTTTTCAAAGCAGAAAAATGGAATATTGGTGTAGTAAAAATGTCACCTGACGAACTGTTATATACCGATTCGGAAATTACTCCTAACTGGTGCCCCGAACCAGCTAATAACTACTATTATGCTGATCCATTTGCTATAGAACATGAAAATGAAGTAGAAATCTTCTTTGAGTATTATAATTATAAAATTACAAAGGGGAATATTTCAAGAATGACATATGATAAAATAAATAACGCTTTTTCAGATATTACAACAGTGATTGAAAAGAAATCTCACCTTTCATATCCATATATCTTCAATAACAAGAATGTAAACTATTGTATTCCTGAAACAGCAAATGACAATTGCATCCAATTATATAAATTAATAAATAATAATACTGTTCCCTACAAATTGTTAATAGATAATGTTAGTGCAGTTGACACGTCTACAATATTTTACCAAAATAAATGGTGGTTATTTTTTACAAAAAAAGAAAACTCTGCTATTCATTTGTACATTTATTTTTCAGATAAATTAGACGGTGATTATCATCCACATAAAAATAATCCAGTAAAAAGCGATGTTCAATCGTCTAGACCAGCAGGAAATATATTTCAACATAAAAATGAATTATATAGACCTTCACAAGATTGTTCAAAAACTTATGGAGGAAAAATTGCTTTAAATAAAATTATTAAATTAACAGACACATCGTTTGAAGAAGTAACAATAAAACATATAAATCCTTTTAATAATACAAAATTTAATAAAGGTGTTCACACCATGACCATAACAAAAAACTACATTGTTTTTGATGCAAAAAAAATGGTTTTTATTACCGCAAATTTTACAAATCAATTAAAAGAAAAATTGAGGAGGTTGGTTAATCGATAGGATATTTATACTTTTAACCATGACTATACTGAAAATATAATCTATGCTAAAAAAAATTGCAGGAACAGTCGCAACCAGATTAATTATTGCAATATTTAGCTTTTTAATCGTAATTATAGCTGCAAAATACCTTGGTGCTGAGAAGTATGGTAGTATAAGTCTTTTGTTAGTTGGAATAGCTTTAACACTTCTCATAAATAATTTTATTGGAGGTGGTGCGCTTGTTTACCTTGCAACACGTGAGAATAATATAAATTTACTTGTACCATCATACATTTGGGCTATTATTACAGCAATTATTGGCACCTTACTCCTAATTTGGGCAAAGAAAATACCTGAAGAACTTAAAATTCATTTACTTGTGCTTTCTTTAATTCAATCTTTTAATAGTATTAACATAAATACCTTGCTTGGACATGAAAAGATTAAACAAGTGAATATTATTTCACTTGTACAAACCATAAGTTTTTTCATCGTTTTTTGCATTCTAATATTTCTAATTAAAGCCAATACTTTTTCATCATATATAATCTCGTTATATGTTTCTTATTCTTTACCATTTATTACAGGATGCTATTTTCTAAAAGAAATACTTGTTTCTTTTCCAAATAGAATATTCTCATTTAAAATAACTTTACGCATTTTTAACTTTGGTAAATATATTCAGTTAGCCAACTTTGCACAATTTTTTAATTACCGATTAAACTACTACATAATTGAATTTTTCCTTGGTCGAGGTGCTTTAGGCGTTTACACCGCTGGGAATCAAATTTCTGAAGGAATGTGGTTTGTAAGTAAAAGCATGTCAATGGTTCAATACTCGCGGATTTCAAATGAAAAAGATATTGATTATGCCAGATTACTAACAATAAAATTACTTAAGTTTTCTTTTATTATAACATTATTAATTATTCTAACTGCGCTTCTAATTCCATCAAAAGTTTATATTATGCTGTTTGGTGAAGACTTTTCAATGATTAAACTAATTATATTAAGTTTAGGAGTAGGAATTTTATCAATTTCATTGTCTACCTTGTTCAGCTCCTATTTTAGTGGAACTGGAAAACCTTTTCATAATACAATTGCTTCTATAATTGGATTAGTGGTAACCTTGACTTTAGGATTTATATTTATCCCAAAGTTTGGTATAATTGCTGCAGCAATTATTGCCTCAACTGCTTACTTTTCAAGCGTAATCTACCAAATTATTGTATTTATAAAAACTTCGAATTCAAAAATCAAAGAATTTATTCCACATAAAGACGACTTTATTTATCTACGGTCAGAACTAAAACAACTATTAAACAACTGAATTTCTACCTCTTAAAAAATTGTAATAGCCAAGGAAGTTTGTTTATTTTTAATCCGTAATATTTTATTTCAACTGCACCAAATCCTTTGTAAAAACTGGCTGTATTAGGGAAATTTCCTCCTTCAAAATCAAAAATTTTATTTGATTCTGCATTCAACTTTAACAACTCGTTCATTAAATAAAAACCTGCGCGTTTTTCTTTTCCTTCTGCATTTGAAGCAGAAACCAGATACGTTAATCTGTTATACTTGTTTATTAAAAATGCAACAGCCAATAATTCCTTTTTTTCGTTTAAAATACCGTAACCCTGTCCTACTCCCTGCTTTTCTGATTCAATAATGATTTGTTCTAAATTTCTGAATTGAGTTTTACTCAGATTTTCAATGGAATTTCTTTTTGTAAATTGTATAAGGTCAGATTTACACAGGTCTTTTACAAATTCTAAATTGTTCTTATTTGCTTTGGAAATATTCCTTTTTGTGTTGGTATTATAATTCTTAAATATATCTTGAAATGTTTTAGAAAGATTTAATTCACAATTTATTCGTGTTTGAAAATTATAATTGGTTATTGCCAGATTTTTATAATTAAGCTGAATATTGCTGTACTTATATAATTCAGAAGTTTTTCTAATAAAATCATTGTAAACATTTGAAAATTTTGCTTTACAGAAAAAACCTAACTGTTGCGCAAAGTCTGGTTGAATAATATATTGCAAACCATACTTGCTTTTAACTGTAAGTGGCATTACTGCTTCATAATCTCCGTATACCAATGCTTCCCAATCAGGTGAAACAATGTCGAGATACCACGAAAGTGCGTAAAATAATGGTAACTCAGAATTCTCAATTGCAGAATCCCATTTTGCTGTATCAATCTGATAATGTTTTAAATGCTGAATTTCCAAGGTGAAGTTATTTTTCAAAAATGATTTCGAGCATTCGTTTGTAAACAGGTTCCCAACCTTTCCAATGACCGTGATCACTTAAAGATTCGTTATGCCACAAACTAATAAATGTTCCGTTAACTTGTTTTACTTTTTTAATGATTTCAGCAATTAACTCTACTGCTTCGTCTACATCTAACTTTAAGTATTTATTAAGAGAAATATCCATTACATGGAAAGGATAAATTCTTAAGTCAGTTGCTTTTTCGTTGTATAAGTCATAAAACTGATAAGGAGTACATGTACCGGCTCTGAATCCAACATCAGATGCATAACCAAGAGTGTAATCCTCTTTTATTCCGAGTTTTAATAAATTCTGATATGTTTCTGTAAACAACAATCTCAGGTAATGCTGACGACTTTTTGTTAATGGTTTTTCTGTTACTCTTGATAAATAGTCAAACTCCTTTTTTAGCTGATCAAAGCTTTCGTTAGACTCATATGAAGGATGTATTCCTATTTCAGAAACAGCACATATTTCTTTAATTAATTCCTGAAATGATTCATTATCTAAGGGTAGATTTTTATCGTAAGTATTGTAATTACCAACAAGAAAAAACCATAAAGGACTAATATTATATTGTTTATGCAGGGCATCCAAATAACCGTAAGTATCAAAAGGATCTTTTTCTCCTGTTAAAGCCTGAAAACGTTTGATATTTTCGTTAAAATCCAGATTTAATAAATCACGCATTGCAGCACCAATCGTTCTTACTGTTCCTTTATACAAATATGCATAAGCATTATCAATATCAATTGTCGAAATAAATTTAAATTTTCTTTCGCAAGGTTTAAAATCCGGGAATTTCTCAGTCAATATTTTACCTAATTTACACATCCATTGATCCACAACTGGATCACGTAAAAATCCGTTTTTACCTGCCAAACTCTGATCTGCCTCAAACCTGCCGTGTTGATCTGCTCTAAATGGCAAATATTCTTCGTACCTACTTATTAAATAGAAACTTGCAGCAAATATATCAAATGGTATTTCAGTACTTTCTGAAGTTTGAAAAAATATTTTTTGATTTTCCCATTCAGAAACTTTAATCTTCTTTTGCAGAATATTGGTTTCGAATAATAGATTTATTGGTATTATCTGAATGCTTCCCTCAATACTTTCTTCTGAATAATTAATTTTTGCTGAATCTGATGATAAAAACTCATCCTTATTTGTGGTGAGTTTATAATCAACTCCATAAATATCTTTACATATGAAATTCAAGATATAATCGAGTCTTGACGAGGATTGTTTTGAATATATTAAGATCAATGGCTAAGGATTTAGTTTATCCCAAATTTACAAAATTTTATGATCATTCAAATTCAATAATGGTAATTCCTGATCCTCCGAACTGAACGCTTTCGTCGTGGTATGATTTAATTACATCAACAGTAGCAAGATATTGACGAATTAATTGTCGCAAAATACCGTCTCCTTTACCATGTAAAATTTTTACTGAGCCCATGTTAATTACAATTGCTTCATCAATAAAATCATTCACTATCTGTAAAGCTTCTTCGGCACGCTTTCCGCGAACATCAATTTCTGATTTAAAATTCAGACGACGTTCACCAAAATCATAGTTTACTCCAGATCCGGAACCAGTATTTTTCTTTGATATTTTTTTGTATTCCTTTTCTGATATCTTTTCAAGACGTTTAATATCAAGTGTGGTTATCATATTTCCAAAAGCAACCATAATACTATTACCGTTGACATCGAGAACTTCGCCTATCGAATCCTGACCAAATAATTTTACTTTATCACCTTTTTCGTATGAATTTACACTTGGCTCTTTTACTTTTTCTGATTTTTGTTTTTCAGGCTTCTTTTTTCCATTTTGCTCACGTTGTTTCAATTTCTCAATCTTGCGATTAATGCGAGTTTCTTCTTCAGAATCAATCGCTCCTAATTTTTCTTTAAAATCAGATAACTTTTTACGCACAACTTTCGTTTTTTCTTTTTCAGCCTGACTTTCCTTTATTTCACGAATAGTGTTTTCAATTTGCTTATTTACACCTTCAAGTAATATTTCAGCATCCTGTTTTGCCTTTATTAGTATTTCTTTTCTCGATTTTTCTGCCTGCTCAAGCTCTACTGTATATTTTGCAATTTGCTCTTCCAGTTTCTTTTCTGCTTTTCTTACACTTTCCCTCTTAGCTTCCCAATATCGTTTGTCGCGAAGAATATCTTTCAGATTTTTATCAAAATCGATATGATCTTTACCTATTTTATCTGTAGCATTTTTTAGTATTTCTTCGGGTAATCCAATTTTTCGAGCAATTTCGAATGCAAATGAACTGCCCGGCTCACCAATTGACAACTTAAAAAGTGGTTGAATTTTAGCTGTATCAAACAACATTGCACCGTTTTCTATTCCTTGAGTTGAGGATGCAAAATGTTTTAAGGATGTATAATGTGTTGTAATAACTCCCTGTGCTTTTTTCTTGTTTATAGAATCTAAAATTGCTTCCGCAATAGCACCACCCAACATAGGTTCAGTTCCTGATCCAAATTCATCAATCAAAACCAAAGTATTGTTATTTGCCGATTTCAAAAAGTTTTTCATATTCAGCAAATAAGAACTATACGTACTCAAGTCATTTTCAATTGATTGATCATCACCAATATTCAGAAATAAATTTTGATACAATCCAATTTCTGAGTTCTCATTCATTGGAACCAGAAGACCGCACTGAAACATATATTGCAACAACCCGACCGTTTGCAGACAAACAGATTTTCCTCCGGCATTTGGTCCCGAAATGAGTAATATTCGTTGATTATTAGAATCTAGTAAAATATCTAAAGGAACAACTGTTCGCGACTCTTCTTTAAACGATAAATAAAGTAATGGATGAACAGCTTGTCTCCATTGTGTCATCGGCCGATTGTTAAAAATAGGCTTTATTCCATTTAATTTATTTGCAAGTAATGCCTTGGAGCGAATAAAATCAATGGTTCCCATATATTCGTATGTAAAATACAAATCATCAATATATGGTCTGATATCATCGGTAAAAAGAGTTAATATTTTTACAATTTCGCGCCGCTCGGCATAATAAAGCTCTTTAATATCATTATTAAGCTCAACTATTTCTGTAGGTTCAATGTATGCCGTTTTACCAGTTGCTGATTCATCGAGAATCAAACCCTTTATTTTTCTTTTGTTTGATGCATCAACTGGAATAGTGGCTCTTCCATCTCGAACAGATAATGTCACATCCTGCTCAACAATCCCACTTTTCTGAGCTTCTTTTAAAATAGAATGTAATCGCTTTGAAACAGCTCCTTCTTTATTTCGAATATCTTTTCGAATAATATTTAATTCTGGGGATGCATTATCTTTTATATCTCCTATCTTTGTTATAATTGAGTCGATACGATCAAATATAAATGGATAAAGCTTAACATTATCAGCCAGTTTTTGCAAATAAGGATACTTATTTTCTTCTTTTCGTGATTTAAAGAAATTTAAAATTGCCTTAATTGTTTCAAGTGAACGTTTAAGATCAAATAATTCTTCGGCTAAAAGATATGTTCCTAAAATTTTTATCTTTTTTAATGCAGGAGTTAAATCCAGAAAGTGATTTAAGGGAAAATCATCTTCCATTAACATAATCTGCTTAAACTCATCAACCTGATTTACAAGAGTTTCAACAAACGAATATTTTGCTGAAAATCTTATTTTATCGACACGCATACGTCCAAGATTACTTAAACATCCACCTTTAAGCATATCTCGTATTTTATCAAATCCTATTTTATTTTCAAAATTCTCGGGGTAAAGCACTTCTATTTTATTTGATCAATTTAAAACTCTGCAAAATTAACATTTTAAGCGGCAATTTAGCAATTTACAATTACGTTCCTATATATAAATATTGACTTATTATCAATTGTCACGTACCTTTAAAATAAAAAATAGGTTTGAAAAAACATCAAATATTAGTTTGGGTAAGCATTTTTGCTGTTACAATGGGAATTTTCGAAGGCTCCGTTGTAGTTTATTTGAGAGCATTGTATTATCCATCAGGATTTAATTTCCCCTTAGTCCCTTTTGATAATTTCATAGGTATAACCGAATTACTTCGTGAGTTTGCTTCACTTTTTATGCTTTTATCGGTTGGTGTAATTGCCGGAAAAAACTTTTCACAACGATTTGCATGGTTTATTTACTCTTTTGCTGTTTGGGATATTATTTATTACGTATTTCTATATTTAATTTTAGGATGGCCTGAAAGTTTATTAACCTGGGATATTTTATTTCTCTTACCTGTTACTTGGACAGGACCTGTTATTACTCCAATTTTAATATCTTTTCTAATGATAATATTGGCTTTAGTTATTTATCATTTTAATATTAAAACCCAAAATAATGTAGAAATATCAAGAAAGGAATGGATTATTCTAATATCTGGTTCTGTTATTGTTTTTGTATCTTTTATTTGGGATTACTGCAGATTTCTGATAAATCATATTTCTTTTCAAGAATTTCAAAATAGAAAAATAAGTGATAAACTATTTGATCTTTCTGTTCAATATATTCCTGAATCTTTTAACTGGATTATTTTTTCTTGCGGATTCTTAGTGATTGTTAGTGGAATTTTAATTCTATATAAAAGATTATTAAATTTGAGTATTAATTAATCTTAATATGTACGACAGAAAACTCACAAGATCACATGATCAAGTTATTGCAGGTGTTTGTGCAGGAATTGCCGAATACTTCGGATGGGATATTGCACTGGTACGAATAGTCTATTTGGTAGTAAGTATTTTTAGCGCTGCATTTCCAGGTATTATTGTGTACATTATTTTTTGGATCGTTATGCCGGAAAATAAAAACTTATATTAACAGCTTATTGTTACTTCATTTTTTGAAAGATTCGTTGCGTTCAAAAATTATTCATTTAAACTAATTTATCTGTTTCTCGTCAAATAATTATCTAATTCTGTCGACTATTCTTGCAATTAATATTTTTTTTAGATACTTTTTAGAAGAATTCCTAAAACCATTATTGCATGAGAAGGAAACTAATATTACCCTCTTGTATTGCTATTATATTCTTTTTTTTAACTAATTCGTTAATTTCACAAGACGAAACCGGCAGCCCATTTATAACAAATTATTACTCTAAAGACTACAAAGGTCATTCGCAAAACTGGTCAGCTATACAGGATGACAGAGGTTTTATGTATATCGCTAACGGGAATGGTATTTTAGTTTATGATGGGAAAAATTGGGAAATGATTTCGGTCCCAAACAATGTTACAATACGTGATTTTGCTAAAGACAAAAACGGATTAATATATGCAGCTGGTATTAATGAACTTGGATACTTGCAACCAAATGATTTTGGGAAAATTGAATTTGTTTCAATTACAGATTCTTTAGGTTTAGGTAATCAAGTTGGAATAATATCAAACATACAAATAATAAATAACGACATATATTTCAGAAGTCCAAATTATTTAATCCGTTTAAATGATAAAGGTTTTAAATATTGGGAATCTCAATCTCCTATAAATATAGATTTCATTTATAACAATGAAATTTATATTTATGAATCTGATAATGGTTTATATAAATTACAAAATGATTCCCTTATACTTATTCCAAATGGCAATAAATTAAAAGGGTTTGACTTTAATATTGCTCAACAAATTGAAAATAAAGTTCTGCTTACGGATAATCAGAAAGGATTATTCTCATTTAAAATTACAAGCAATGGTGAACATGAATTTAAATATTTAGAATGTGAAGCTAATCATTATATAAAAAAATATTCTGCATACAGATCTGTTTTAAACAATAATGAATTAATAATTGGAACTAACAATGGAGGATGTTTATTTATAAATAAAAATGGGGAAGTTACAAGAAGTCTTAACAATGAACATGGATTACAATCGAATAATGTTCATGGACTATTCATAGATAACAATGGTGATTTATGGTTGGCACTAAACAAAGGAAATGCAAAATTTGAAACATCTTTACCTTTATCGTATTGGGATGAAACAAGTGGTTTAATTGGAATTGTTTTATCGACAATCAGGTTTAAGGAAACATTATATATTGCAACCCATCAGGGTGTATATTATTTAGAAAATAACAAGCCAGTTAAAATTGATGCTCCTATTACACAATGCTGGAATTTCATTATTCATAAAGATACTGTAAGAAATAAAGAAACTTTATTGATTGGTGTTTCCGAAGGTATTTTTGAAATAAAAAATAAAAAACTTTATCCAGTTATTGAAAAAGGTGTTTCATTTACTTTTTACCAATCAAAACGTAATCCTAACTTAATTTACTTTGGATCAGGTGATAATATTGGTATTTTAGAGTATAAAAATGGTTTATTTGATTATAAAGGTATAATTCCCAACACAGGCATTAGTGTCAGAAGTATTGCTGAAGATAAAGATGGAAATATATGGGCAAGTACATTCCGAAATGGCGTTCTTAGAATAAAACCATCAGAAAATTTATTAAATTCTAAAGAAATAAAAGAATATGTTATTGAAGATGGATTCCCTTCTTTAAAAAACATCTTAATCTATAAATTTAAAAACGACCTGGTTTTTGGTACTGAGTACGGTATTTATAAATACAACAATAATCAAGACAAATTTTACCCTGACGATACTTTCAAAGACATATTTAAAGGGAAACAAAAAGATATCTTTTCTTTTATTGAAGATAAACAGGGTAATGTTTGGATATCACAATTAAATAAAATAAATGGATCAATTGGTATTCTTTCTAAAAGTCCTGACAACAGCTATTTCTGGAATTCAACCCCTTTTAACAGAATACCTGAAATGATGGTGCTATCATTTCAGCTTGAAGAAAATGGAAGTGTATGGATTGGTGGATCGGAAGGATTGTTTAAGTTCGATCCTAACATTAATAAAAACTACACTAAAAAAATACATGCTTATATTAGAAAAGTAACTATCAAATCGGATTCAACCATTTTTTTTGGCAACTATTTTAAGTATCAAAATAACAAAAGAATATTTTCTAATGAGCAAAACGAACAGCTAAAATACAAATTAGAATATGAAAATAATTCATTGACCTTTTATTATGCAGCTCCTGATTTTAATGCCGAATTGGATATTGAATATCAGTATTGTTTGGTTGGATATAACGAAGAATGGTCGGATTGGTCGTTAAATACTAAAAAAGAATACACAAATTTATCTGAAGGCAACTATACATTTAAAGTTAAGGCAAAAAACATTTATAATCAGGTAAGTAAAGAAGCTTGCTATGAATTTTCAATTCTTCCACCATGGTATAGATCAACAATTGCATATCTTGGATATATCATTTTAGGTATTACTTCAATTTTCATTATTGTTAGAATCAGTATTCGCAAATTAAAAAATCTAAACAAAGAATTAGAAAGGCTTGTTGAGAAAAGGACCTTTGAAATAAATCAACAAAAGGAGGAAATTCTGGCACAAACCGATGAGCTTGAAAGAAAAAATACAGAACTGGAAAAACTGTCTATTGTTGCAAGGGAAACAGATAATGCAATTGCCATTGCAAGCCCAAATGGAATTATAGAATGGGTTAACGAAGGTTTTACAAGGCTTTATGGCTATACTTTGGATGATTTAGAGAAATCAGGTTATATAACAATGGATGATTTCAGTCTAGGTTCAACCATTAATGAAACTATAAATTATTGCTTAACAACCAAAAAAAGTAAAATATACGAATCTCTTAATCACTCAAAATCCGGAAAAAATATATGGGCACAAACCACCATTACTCCCATTTTAGACGAAAATGAAAATGTGATTAAATTGATAGCTATAGATTCCGATATCAGCAGGTTAAAACTTACTGAAATGGAGGTTATGCAACAAAAAGATGAAATTCAGGCACAAAGAGATTTTGCACATCAGCAAAAAGAGTTTATCGAAGAACAGAATAAAGAGCTGGAAAAACATCGAAACAGACTTGAGCAATTAGTTAAAGACAGAACTATTGATTTAGAAATTGCAAAAGAAAAAGCAGAACAATCTGATAAATTAAAATCTGCATTCCTTGCCAATATGTCGCATGAAATTCGTACACCGATGAATGCCATTATTGGTTTCTCTAATTTACTAAACGACAATGATATTGTCAGAGAAGATAAAGATGAATTAGTTTCACATATTATTCATAATAGCAATACCTTACTGCATTTGATTGATGATATTATTGATATTGCAAAAATTGAGGCAGGACAATTAGAAATTTACAAGAAGAATTGTCAAATTAATAAAATATTAAACGAATTGTTTGAAACTTTTTCTGAAAAGAAAAAACTACTTCATCATAAAGACCTTGATTTAGTTTTTAAGCCTGGTATTGAAAATTTAAATTTTACGACCTATACCGATCCAATAAGAATACAACAGATATTAACCAATCTTATTGACAACGCTCTAAAATTTACGGAAAGTGGGAAAATTGAAATTGGTTATACACTCAAGGAAGAAAATGAAAATTCATCTATACAATTTTTTGTAAAAGATTCAGGTATTGGATTATCAAAAGAACAACAGGGTCAGATATTTAGCCGTTTCACAAAATTCGAAAACGATAAAAAGAAACTATACAGAGGTGCAGGATTGGGTCTTGCTATATGTAAAAACATCTCGAATTTGCTTGGTGGAGATATTTGGGTAGAATCAGAACTCAAGAAAGGATCTGCATTTTATTTTACAATTCCCTATTTAAAAGTATCTGAGAATAACATATTAAAAGAAAATCAAAAAGAAAATATTTATAATTGGGCAGGCAAGTCAATTTTAGTTGCTGAAGATGAAGAAAGTAACTTCCGTTTTCTGGAAATGGTGCTTTCAAAAACAAATGTGAATTTAATAAGAGCAAAAAATGGTATTGAAGCAATTGAAAAATTCCAGAAAAATAACATAGATCTGATATTGATGGATATAAAAATGCCACATATGGATGGTCATGAAGCAACACGAAGAATTAGAAAAATTGATAAAGATATTGTTATTATAGCCCAGACTGCTTTTGCTATGGAAAATGATGAAAGAATAAGTATTAAAGCAGGATGTAATGACTATATTGCTAAACCAATAAGAAAGCCAAAGTTACTGGAACTAATAAATAAGTATTTATCTTGATTCCCTTGATGTATGAAATTAAAATGTATCATATTATTCATTATTTTGATTCCTGTAATCCCTGTTTTAAATGCACAGAACAGTTCAAAAGCAGATAGTTTGCTGCAAATAATAAACTCAAATGCAAATGATACCACAAAAGTAAATGCATATATAGATTTAACACAAATCCTGGGAAGAACACTCCCTGATTCTGCTGCCATTTTCGCAGAAAAAGGACTTGAGCTGGCAAAAATAAATAATCACAAGTTAGGTGAAGCCAGTTTATATAAAAATATAGGAGCGATTAACTGGGGGCGTGGGAATCTTGATTTGGCAGAAGAATCATATAACAAAGCCTTGGTAATTTATATCAAACTATCTGAATCGGCAGATAAAAATGAAATATTAAAGAGTAAAAAAGGTATAGGTTTTTGTTACAACGGAATAGGCATTGTCTGGTTTCTGAGAGGCAATTACAGTAAGGCTCTAGAATACTTCCAACTATCGCTAACAAATCATGAAAATATTAATTATATACCAGGAATTGCAAAAGGTTATAATAATATTGGTTTGGTACACTGGAAACAAATCAATTACGATCGGGCTTTAGAATATTTTCAAAAAGCATTAGATATATATAATGAATTAGAACATTCAATAGACATAGGAGGATGCCTTAACAATATGGCTATTATTTATAAAAAACAAAAAAAATATTATGAAGCATTAAAATATTATAACAAATCTCTTGATATACTTTTAAAATTAGATGATAAGAAAGGAATCGCACTATGTTATAACAATATGGGAATGCTGTATGAGAAAATAAACAAATTAGACCTTGCATTAGACTATTATAAGAAAGCACTGGAATTAAAAATATTGGTTGACGACCAACAAGGAATATCTTCTGTATATAGCAATCTTGCAAGCGTAAATAATAAAATTGCAGAACAGACTAATAATAGTGCTGAAAAAATAAAAAAATACAACCAGGCTATTAAATATGCTCATATAGGATTAAGCATCGCAAACTCTGTTGGTGGATTATATCAAGAAATGGATTCATATGAAATCCTGTCCATATCTTATGAAGGACTTGGGCAATTTGATAAATCGCTGAAATATTTCAAATTAAAAACAGAGTTGAATGACAGTTTATTTAATCAAAGTAAAAATAAACAAATTGAAGAAGCTGAAGCTAAATTTCAAACGGCTCAGAAACAACAGGAAATAGACAAACAAAACACCAAATTTGAAAAACAAAAAATAGTTCGCAATTCATTAATTATTTTCTCAGTACTAATTATTCTTTTAATTATTCTTTTATATAGCAGATATTTATTTAAACAAAAAACAAATAAAATTTTAGAAGAAAAGAATAAAGAGCTTCAAAAGCTTTCAATAGTAGCAAGTGAAGCTGACAATGCCGTTACAATTTGTGATGCTGATGGAAATTTTGAATGGGTAAATGAAAGTTTATTCCGTTTATTTGGATATACGCTTGAAGAAAGAAAAAAAATACATGGAAGCAATGTTGTACAAGCGAGTTCAAATCCCAATATCAAAGATATTCTGAGTAAGGTTAAAGAAACAAAAAAGTCTATTGTATATGAATCATTAGTAGAAACTAGAAGTGGAGAAATAAAAAACTTACAAACCACATTAACACCTTTTTTAGGCGAAAAAGGGGAAATTCAAAAATTAATTTTTGTTGATACTGATATTTCAAAACTAAAAAATGCAGAAAAAGAAATTTTACAAAAAAATGAAGAAATACAATCACAAAAAGATGAGCTAGAAAAACACCGAAACAAATTGGAACAAGAAGTTGACCAAAGAACTAAAGATTTAAAGATTTCTAAAGAAAAAGCTGAAGAGTCAGATCGATTAAAGAGTTCATTTTTAACAAATATGTCACACGAGATTAGGACTCCTATGAATGCAATAATTGGTTTTTCAAATATGCTTGGTGAAGATGATCTCGAAACAGAAGTTAAGAATAATCTTATCTCAGAAATTTCATCTAATAGTTACTCATTACTTAATTTAATTGACAATATACTGGAACTTGCACGTATCGATACGAATCAATTTAAAACTCAAAAAACTAAATTCGATCTTAATAATTCATTAAAAGATATTTATAATTCATTTTACGATATCATTAAACTTAAAAAACTACAATTCAACTTAATAGTGCCTAAAAATACTATTAATGCGTTCTCTGACAGTTACCGAATTAAGCAAATTTTTAATAATTTAATCAATAATGCAATTAAGTTTACTGAAAAAGGTAAAATTGAAATTGGGTTTACTACAGTAAGAAATAGCATTGAGTTTTTTGTTAAAGATACTGGAATTGGATTATCAGTAGATCAACAAAATCATATTTTTAAGCGTTTTACTAAAATCGAAGACGACAAAAAGAAACTTTACCGTGGAGCAGGATTAGGTCTGGCGATTAGTAAAAACATTGTTAATATACTTAATGGCGATATTTGGGTTGAATCCAGTCCAATGGAAGGTGCAGCATTCTATTTCACTATTCCTTTTCACGATGAAGTTTCAGAAAAACAGACTGATATCAAAAAAACTCTTGTAATTGAGAAAGATCTGAACTGGTCTGGCAAAACCATTCTTATTGCTGAAGATGAAGAAAGTAACTACAGATTTCTTGAAATGCTTATAAAAAATACGAATGCCAAAATATTGAGAGCTGAAAACGGTAAAGAGGCAATCGAAAAGTGTAAAGATTACAAAATAGATCTAATTTTAATGGATATAAAAATGCCTATAATGGATGGCTTAGAAGCAACGAAAATTATAAAACACACAAAACCCAAATTACCAATTATTTCTGTCTCCGCTTTTTCGTCAAAAGAAGATTCAGAATTAAGCATTAATGCAGGTTGCGAAGAACATCTTTCAAAACCGATCCAACGGCAAAAATTATTGTCAACAATAAAAAAATATTTCGAGAAGTAATTATATAAGGAATCATGAACAAACTCTATAAACTTATAAACAATATTGTAACCGGAGGATTGTCAGGTGGTTTTGAGTCGGAACAATTACGAAAAACCATTATAATTAATTTATTTTCGGTTGTTGGAATTACATTTATGGTTTTTTATGGAGTTAAAACAATACTCCAGTTCGATGTCTTTTATGCTATTATAGTATTCTCTTGTGCATTTATGACTTCCATAGCATTTTTCTATTTGCGTGTAACAAAAAACTTTATAGCAACTGGTTATTTTCTGGTTATAATGCTTACTGCATTGCTTCATTTCTTTTTAATTAATGGTGGCGAAGAAAATACTGCATTTCTTTGGTTTTACGTATATCCAGTAATTAGCTTGTTTATACTGGGATTAAAACGAGGTGTATTCTTTATAGTTATTCTTTTAACAAGTACACTTTTTCTTTTTTATACAGATCCCGATTTTATGGTTGACTACGGTATTAACTTGAAATCAAGATTCATATCTACTTTTATTGCCGTTTCAGCCATTGCAATAATTTTTGAGGTTGTTAGAAAAAAAACTTACAATGCATTAATTGAAACGAATGATAAAAAAACATATTACCTAAACAAGGTAATGGATCAGCAAAAGGAAATTGTTACTCAATCCGAAAAACTAAAAAATGCCAATAAAGAACTAGAACAACACAGAAATCAATTGGAAAGTCTTGTAAAAGAAAGAACAAAAGAATTAGAAATTGCTAAAGAAAAAGCTGAAGAATCGGATCGTTTAAAATCTGCATTTCTAGCTAATATGTCACACGAGATTAGAACTCCAATGAATGCTATAATTGGATTCTCAAATCTATTAATTGATCCTGAGGTAGAAGACTCTCTCAAGGGGGAAATGGCTATTCATATTACTCAGAATACAAATTCTTTATTAAAACTTATTGAAGATATAATTAGCATTTCAAAAATTGAATCCGGACAACTTAAGGCAAAAATCAATAAGGTAGATATACATAAAATTCTAAAGGATGTTTTTGAAGATTTTGAGGATTTAAAAGAAAGTTTAAAAGAGAGTTCTGCAAAATTAATTCTTGATAATGAATTGAATGAAACTGTTTTAGAATTAAATACTGATGAAGAACATTTAAAGAACATTTTAACAAATTTGTTGAATAATGCTTTTAAATTTACCGAAAGAGGTGAAATCCATTGTGGGTACAAGCTGTTTGATACTTTCAGAGACCCTCATATTCAATTTTATGTAAAAGACACTGGGATTGGCCTTACCGAAGAACAACAAACCCGAATTTTTAATAGGTTTACAAAAGCTGAAATTTCCAGAAAAAAATTATACAGAGGTGCGGGTTTGGGATTAAGTATTTGCAAAAATCTTGTGGAAAAATTAGGAGGAAGAATCTGGGTTGAATCGGATTTAAACATTGGAGCAGCATTCTATTTTAATATTCCATATAATACATCAGAAATTTACGAAAATGAAATTTCACACACAAAGAAAAAAAACAATAACTATTATTGGGATAAAAAATCAATTCTAATTGCCGATGACGAGCTTTCAAATTACCGTCATTTAAATATTGCACTGTCAAAAACAGGAGCAAAACTATATCATGCAAGAAACGGATTAGAAGCTGTAGAATTAGTTGAAAACAACAAAATAGATCTCATTTTAATGTATATTAAAATGCCAATAATGAATGGGCTGGAAGCAGCCAGAAAAATAAAAAGTATGGGTAAAAATATTCCAATTATTGCGCAAACAGCCTTTACTCTGGAATATGACGAAAAAAAGAGCCTGAATTCAGGTTGTGACGCATTTCTATCAAAACCAATAAGAAAAACTCAATTATTAGCAATACTGGATTCTTATCTTACTTAAATATCGATTTGCAAACCTTAAAAAACCATGCATGCTTCTTGCTAAAGTTCTTTTTTTTCGATAATTTATGCTAATAATTATAATACATGACCTTTACTTTGATGAAAAATATTATAATAAAAATTTGGTTATTATTGATCCTTTCATGTTTTACTTACAATAATCTTTTTGCTCAAAAATCAAAAACAGACAGCCTCATTTTCGAACTTCAGAAAGCTAAAGAAGATTCAACTAAGGTAAATTTTTTATATAATATATCGAACGAACTAATTGATCAAAACACTGACTCAGCACTGAATTATGCTAGTAGCGGTGTTGAATTAGCAAAGAAAATAGATTTTAAAAAAGGGTTAGCAAATTGTTATTGTGCTCTAGGAAAAATCTATAAAGAACAAGGAGAATATAAAATTGCCATGGAATATAACCAAAAATCGTTAAACCTTTATAGCGAAATGGATAATAAAAGGGGAGTGATAGATGCATTAAGTAATATTGGTGCAATAAATTTATATTCCGATAATTATAACCTGTCAATTAAAAATTACCAAAATGCCCTTGAATTATCCAAAGCAATTAAAGATAGTGTAAGAATAAGCCAAGCATATCATGGTATTGGATGGGTCTTTTATCATGAAGCAAATTATCCCATGGCTCTGGAATTTTATCAAAAGAGTCTTAATATTAAAGAAAAATTAAATAACAAATATGAAATTTGTAAAACACTGAACAACATAGGAGTAGTTCATCTATACCAAAAAAATTATGAGCAAGCCATTGAATACTATCAAAATTCCTTAAAACTTGCATTAGAAATAAAACATAGTAGTTATACAGCAAACTGTTATAACAATCTTGCAATAATTTATTATGAACAAAATAATTGGATACTTGCAGAAAAATTCTACTTAAAAGCGCTTGACATTTATCTTAAACAATATTATAAAATCGGGATTAGTGCTTCATATAGCAATTTGGGATTACTTTACACGAAAACAGGAGATTACAAAAAAGCAAAAGAATTTCATAATAAAGCATTAAATATAAGACTAAAATTAGGGAACAAATATGATATTTCATCAATTCATAACAATATAGCTAAGTTACATAATCAAATTGCTGAATCAAATAAGCAAATTGAGCTTCAGAAAAATAATTACCTAATAGCAATACAGCATGCTGAAAAGGCTGCTTTAATTTCCAGAGAAATAGGTGCGCTTATAAAAGAAAATGGTGCTTATTTCGAACTTATTACAGCATATAAAGGCTTGAAAGATTACAAAAAAGCATTTAAATACCAGGAATTATACATTTCAACCAAAGACAGCTTGTTTAACACTGAAAAAATGAAAGAAGTTGAGAGTATGGAAGCAAAATATCAGGCTGAAAAAAAACAATTTGAAATAGAGAATCTGGAAAAAGAAAACGAGCTTAAAACAGTCAAGCTGGAAAAAATGCATATTAGGCAAATTTTGTCTTATCTTATTATTTTTATATCTGTTTTTATAATTATTTCATTAATTACTATCAGATATAAGTTACGAAAAAAAAACACTACCATTTTTGAACAAAACGAAGAAATTCTTGCGCAAAATGATGAACTTGAAACACATCGTAATCATTTGGAAAAGATTGTAGATGAAAGAACTTCTGAATTAAGACTCGCCAAAGAAAAAGCAGAAGAAAGCGATCGTTTAAAATCTTCATTTCTGGCCAACATGTCACACGAGATTCGTACTCCAATGAACGCAATTGTGGGATTTTCAAGCTTAATTACTGACCCTGAAATACCGATAAAACAACGAAACGAAATTTCAAATCAAATAAATCAAAATAGTGATAATCTTTTGCATTTAATAGATGATATTATTGACCTTTCTAAAATTGAATCAAATCAGCTAATCATTAAAAAAATTGAATTCCCGGTTAATGAAATTATAAATAAAATATTGCCCGTATATCAGGAAAAAAAGCTTAAACTTAAAAAAGAACATATTAAATGCATAGTGAAAAATAATATTGATAATATAATTATATATACAGACCCTTGCAGATTACAACAAATTTTAACAAACCTGATTGATAATGCATTCAAATTTACTGAAGAAGGAAAAATTGAAATTGGATATAAACTAATAAAAAATAAAAAAAATAGCTCAATTATATTTTCTGTAAAAGATACAGGTATTGGAATGTCAGAAGAACAGCAGGAATATATTTTTAAACGGTTTAGTAAAATAGAAGACGATAAAAAGAAATTATACAGAGGCGCGGGATTAGGATTAGCTATAAGTAAAAACTTAGTAGAATTACTGGGTGGTAAAATTTGGGTTGAATCAAAAAAGGGAGAAGGATCTACATTTTATTTTACAATTCACACTTAAACGAATCCTAAATTATTTGTTATCAATTTAAGCTCATACATCAAAAAACAGCTCATCTAATTTGCTTAATATATATTTTTTCGATAATTTATCATCCTAAACCGAAGCAATATTATCTTACATTTTACATATGAGAGCAGTTGTAATATATTTAATTCTTTTTTTTGGTTTTATTTATAGCTGCTTCTCACAATATTATTCCGAAACAGGAAATCCGATAATTCAAAATTATTCTCCTAAAGATTATAATGCTGCTTCTCAAAACTGGTCTGTAGTTCAGGACAAACTGGGTATAATGTATTTTGGCAACAATTACGGAGTATTAATATATGACGGTAATTCATGGGAGACAGTTCCGGTAAGTAATAATACGGTTGTACGTTCTTTGGCAATCGATACTTCAGACAGGGTTTTTGTTGGTGCAAAGGGAGATTTTGGTTATTTACAAAGTGATATTTCGGGGAAACTCAATTTTGTATCATTATTGGGCCTGATAGAGATAAATGATCGTGATTTTTTAGATGTCTGGAATATTTTTATCATCGAAAATGAGGTTTACTTTCAGGCCGAATCTAAAATTTTTAAATTCAAAAACAACCATATTCAGGCAATAAATATTAAAAATCTAACAAGTAAGTCATTTTGTGTTGATAATAAAATCTATTTACAGATAGCTGATAAAGGACTGGCGCTATTAAAAAATGATTCCGCAGTAATAATATCGGGCGGCAAATTTTTTATTAACAAAAGAGTGCAGTCAATTGTATCATATAGTGATAATAAATTATTAGTCGGAACTTCTAACGAGCTATACGTGTGCGCTGTAAAGATTGTAAACAATATTCCAATCTTCAATCTCAAACCGAAAAAACTAAAGACCGAAGCAGAAAAAATCCTACAGGTCAATCAATTATATCATATCTTAAGATTAAACAAAAATAAATATTGTTTAGGCACAAAAGGAAAAGGTGCAATAATAATTGATGATTCGGGTAATATTATTCAAAACATTAATACAAAAAATGGTCTTATAGCAGATGAGGTTTACCACTCCTATCTTGATAAACATAACAATCTATGGTTAGAATTAGGATTTGGAATAAGTAATGTTAAAATCGAAAGTCCGATAACACATTTAGATGAAACTTCAGGTATAAGAGGTACAGTTTTATCTGTTATCCGATTTCAGGGTACACTATATATTGGAACAACAACCGGAGTTTTTTATTTAACAAATGAAGGGTTTATTAAAATCAGTGGAATATACAACCAGGCCTGGAACCTTAATATAATTAAAGATCAGAATAAACCTCATAAAGAAAGTCTATTTGTTTCTTCAGCCGATGGCGTTTTTCTTATTAAGAATAAACAAGCTATAAAAATTGTTGACAAACAAGCATTTGCACTTCTCAAAAGCTCAATTTATCTTAACAATATATATATAGCAAACAACTCAAAACTAATTTCAGGAAGTTTAAATAATGAGATAAATATTAAAGTTAATAAAGAAATAAATGTAAATGCTGAAATAAGAAACATTGTTGAAGATGAAAAGGGAAATGTGTGGTTAGGAACAAATTCCTCAGGAATAATTTTTATTAAATCTGATTTTTTTAATAGTGAAGTACATGATAATTACAAAAAATTTATTACTCACTATGATACTTCATACGGATTACCTTCATTAAACTGGAACATTCTTTATTTACACAAAACCCGGATTTTAGTTGCAACCAAAAAAGGAATTTACGTTTTTAACAATGAAAAAAACACTTTTGAGCCACACATTGCCAATAATGTTTTTAAAAGTAAGGACCGATGGATTTACACAATGCAGATTAACCATGAAAACATATGGTTTGATTCAGATAAAGGTAGAGGAATTCTTTTAAAACAAGATGATGGAAGCTATCTATTAGATGAATCAGCGTTTCAGACAGTTAATACCATGTTTGGAGATTATGGAAATAAAAATTCTATATTCATTGATAGTACCGTAACCTGGTTTGGTTTACACAAAGGAATCCTCAGGTTTGATAAAAAAATTCCACCCCAAAATAATCAAGAGTTCTTTGTATTATTAAAAAATATTTTCGTTCACTCCGATTCTGTAATATTCAGTTGTTATTTTAACAATGAGAATGCATTAAGCTATACTAATTCAGTTCCATTGTCTTTTAAAAACAATAATTTAACATTTAAATATTCTGCTCCTTATTTTTGTTTCGAAGAAAATACAACATTTAGCTTTTTCCTTGAAGGTTTTGATAAACAATGGTCTGAATGGTCCTTGAAATCAGAAAAAGAATATACAAATCTGCCCAAAGGTGAATATATTTTTAATGTAAAAGCAAAGAACATTTTCAATATTGAAAGTGAAACTTTTCAATATAATTTCGAGATTTCAGCACCCTGGTATAATAATACTTTAGCCTACTTAATTTATTCATTATTAGCTTTTTTACTTATATTAATAATAGTAAAACTTAACATAAGAAGATTAAAAGCAGAAAAAATAAGTCTTGAGAAAATTATTAAAGAAAGAACCCGGGAAATAAGCAAGCAAAAAGACGACATTGAAATTAAAAACATTGAGTTGGAACAACAAAAAGAAGAAATTCTTTCGCAAAACGAAGAAATAATTGTACAAAAGGAGGAGCTAGAGGATCATCGAAATAATCTGGAAAAGCTTGTTTTGGAGAGAACAAGAGACTTAGAAATCGCTAAAGAAAAAGCAGAAGAATCTGACAGGCTAAAATCTTCATTTTTAGCAAACATGTCGCATGAAATAAGAACGCCTATGAATGCAATTATTGGGTTCTCTGAGCTGATAAACGATCCAGAATTATCAACAGAACAAAAAGATGAACTTTCAAGCCTTATATACAATAATTGTGACTCTCTTTTAAGATTAATTGATGATATTATTGATCTTTCAAAAATTGAATCTAAACAGCTCGAATTGAAAAATACAAATTGTTTTGTTTCCGAAGCGTTAAATGATTTGTTCAAAGTTTTTAATGAAAGGAAACTGCAATTAAATAAGGGTCATATAGAATTAACAATAAATATACCTGAAGGATATAAAAATATAACGATTCATACAGATTGTTTAAGGTTAAAACAAGTTTTATCAAATTTAACCAACAATGCACTCAAATTTACCGAAGCCGGGTCGATAGAATTTGGCTATTCACTGATTAATAGTAATGATAATCCAAAATTAAAATTCTATGTAAAAGATACAGGAATAGGTATGTCAGACCAGCAACAAAAAGAAATTTTTAATCGGTTTAGTAAAATAGAGACCAGTAAAAAGAAACTATACCGTGGTGCCGGACTGGGTCTTGCTATTAGTAAAAACTTAGTCGAGATGCTTGGTGGGCAATTATTGGTCGATTCTAAAAAAGATACGGGCTCAACCTTTTATTTTTCCTTACCTTTTACTAAATTAGCTGAGAGTGAAAAACTATAAAAAAAAGTTCCATGATAACAAATACATATAAATGGAGTAATAAAACCATTCTAATTGCTGAAGATGAAGACAGTAATTACCGTTACCTCGAAATGGTTTTAAACAAGACAAAAGCAAAAATTTTATGGGCCAAAGACGGTCTGGAGGCTATTGATTTATGTAAACAGTATGAGCCAGATTTAATTCTTATGGATATAAAAATGCCAAACATGGATGGTCTTGAAGCCACAAGAATGATAAAGAAAACTCATCCCGAAATTCCGATAATTGCTCAAACAGCTTATGCTATGGAAAATGATGAGCATTTAAGTCTTGAAGCCGGATGTAATTCATACTTATCCAAGCCTATAAAAGCAAATAAACTCTTAGAAGTGTTGTCAACATTTTTAATTGGTGAATAGAAAAGACTTAACCCAATCTTTACTGACTATGGATAATACTGATTTAAAAAATAAAGCATTTCGATTAACTTTACTTATATTCATTCTTAACATAGTCTCTGTATCACTATTTTCCCAAAACTCTATTGAATATAACTTTGAAAAGTTATCAATTAAAGACGGACTTTCTCATAACAATGTATACACAATTATTCAGGATAAATCAGGATATTTATGGTTTGGTACTCAGGATGGATTAAATAAATACGATGGTTACAAATTTAATATTTACAGGCATGAAATAGATAATCCCAATTCTCTTACAACAGGTAATTTCGGGAAAATGATTCAAGACTCTTTGGGAATATTTTGGTTTGGAACATTTGGAGGTGGAATTGACAGGTTTGATCCTAATACAAACACATTTACAAACTTTTCAAATAAACCGAGTGATCCGAATAGCCTTAGCAATAATCAGATTTTATTTGTATTTGAAGATAACCAAAACAATATTTGGGTCGGAACGTCCAACGGGGGATTAAACAAATTCAATAAAAAAGAAGAGAATTTCAAACGTTTTCACCCTGAATCTGATAATCCTAAAAGTTTCAGCGATTTGCGTGCAAAATGTGTTTGTGAAACAAGTAACAAAGAATTATGGTTTGGGACAGGAAATGGATTAAATAAATACAATCCATCCAACGAAACCTTTAAAATTTACACACACGATCCAAAAAACATTAACAGTATTAGTTCAAATAGTATTCAGCATTTATTTGCTGATGAAGACGGAATAATATGGATTGCTTATAGAGAAACTGGTATCAGTAAATTTGATTCAAAAACCGAAACTTTTACACATTACAAACATGATCCGAACAATCAATCCAGTTTAAGTGATAATAATTGCGAATTTATTACAAAAGATTCATATGGATATTTTTGGATAGGAACATATCAGGAAGGCTTAAACAAGTTTGATCCTGAAACCGGCAAATTCATGAATTTTATGCATGATCCTAATAATATAACAAGTATTAGCCATAACAGAATTGAATATATTTTCGAAGACAATTCGAGAAATTTATGGATAGCAACACGTGGAGGCGGTATTAATAAACTGGATCTTAAACCACGTAAATTTAGAAATATTGTTCACAATCCTGAAGTTAAAAATACACTGCCACATCCCAGTGTTATGGCAATTGATATAGATGGAAACGAAAATCTGTGGATCGGAACTGATGGAGGTGGTATTTCTAAGTATGATCCAAAAACAAAAGTTTTTACTCATTTCCAAAACATTCCTTCAAATAATAATTCTTTGAGTGTTAATAGAGTATGGGCCATTTTAGTCGATCGAGAGGGTATTATTTGGGCAGGAACATACAGAGGTGGGTTAAACAGAATTGAATATAAAAACGGTAAATATAACTTTACAAGATATCTCGGCAAACGAGGAGATAACTCAAGTCTTAGTAATAATCAAATTAACACTATTATTGAAGATAAGAACGGAATAATCTGGATTGCCACAGCTAATGGATTGAATAAACTTATTAAAGCTGATAAACCTGAGGATTATACGTTTAAACATTATTTCCAAAACAAAACTGATTCTTTAATTTTCATTGATAACTACATTAGTAACTTATATCTGGATAGTCAGGACAGACTTTGGATTGGATCGTATGCTGGTGGTTTGTTTCAGTTTTTACCTGAAAAGGAAGAGTTTATTAATTACTCACCAACAGAATTTGACTCTACAAAATTTAAAAAAAACCTTCATGTATTAATAATTTTTGAAGATCGTAACAAAAATCTATTGCTTGGAACAGAATCAAGCGGAATCATAATATTTGACACGGAAAAAGAAACTTTTTCAATGCATCCAAAAAATGATAATCTGTTAAGTAATATGATTATTGGAATTACAGAAGATGATATGGGTAATTTATGGATAAGTTCATCAAGAGGTTTATCAAAATTCTCACCTTGGAATAATAAATTAATTAATTACACCTATAATGATGGACTTGAAAGTAGTGGTTTCAATAGAAATGCTATCCTGAAATGTAATAATGGCAATTTGTACTTTGGAAGCAACTCTGCCTTAACATATTTTAATCCTTTGGAAGTAAGCAGCAATCCTTTTATTCCTCAAGTTGTTATTACTGATTTTAGAATTCTGAACAAGTCAGACTGGGTAAATAATTTGTTGCCTTTTGAAAAAGTTCAGTTTGAAAACAAACCTATTGAACTTACAAAAAAAGATTACTTTTTTATTATTGAATTTGCTTCACTTGATTTTACCAGCACACAGCAGAATCAGTATGAATATATGCTTGAAGGATTTGACGAAGACTGGATTGATGCAAATAATAATAGAACAGCAACTTACACCAATATTGATCCTGGATTATATACATTTAAAGTAAAAGGAAGCAATAATGATAAAGTTTGGAATGAAAATCCGGTCGAACTTGAAATAAAAGTAATACCACCATTCTATAAAACAAAAGGATTTATAATTTTCATAGTATTTCTGGGTATTATCTTCATATTTACATTCATAAAACTGAGAACAAAGAATTTAATAAAAGATAAAAGAAATCTTGAAGAAAAAGTTATAGAAAGAACCAATGAAATTAGCCTTCAAAAAGAAGAATTAAAAACTCAGGCAGAAAATCTTGAAAAAACTAATGAGCAACTTGAACATCAACAGGAAAAGCTTGAAAATTTAGTTCATGAGCGGACAAGCGACCTTGAAATTGCTAAAAATAAAGCAGAAGAATCTGATCGGTTAAAATCTGCATTTCTGGCAAACATGTCGCACGAAATTAGAACTCCGATGAATGCCATTATTGGTTTTTCGAATTTAATAAATGATCAGGATATAGAAAAAGAATATAAAGCAGAACTGGCTAGTTTAATTAAGAAAAATAGTAACTCATTATTAAATCTGATCGATGATATTATTGATATATCAAAAATAGAAGCTGGCCAATTGGATATAAGCGAAAAAGATTGCGCTATTAATCAGGTGCTTAATGACCTATTAATAGAATTTGAAGATTATATTATTTCAAACGACAAGTTAACATTAAAAGTTAGCGAAGAACTGTTATTTAATCAGCTTATTATAAAAACAGATCCATATCGATTACAACAGGTTTTGAAAAATTTATTAAGTAATGCCATAAAATTTACAGAAGTTGGAATTATTGAATTTGGTTATCGGATAAATAAAGATATGATTCAATTCTTTGTTAAAGATACCGGAATTGGAATAACACCAGAACAACAGAATCAGATATTTTCAAGATTTAATAGAATTGAAGATACTAAGAAAAAAATTTACAGAGGCGCTGGTCTGGGTTTAACGATTACTAAGAATATTGTAGAAATGATGGGTGGGAAAATTTGGTTGGAATCTAAATTAGATAGGGGTTCCGTATTCAACTTTGAGATACCGTATAGACCCGTAGAACTAACTTCAAAAGAAAAGCCGGTAATTAAAAAAAGTACTTCGAAATATAAATGGGATAATAAAACAATACTAATTGCTGAGGATGAAGAAAGTAATTTCAAATTTCTTAATATGATCATTCGTAAAACTTCAGCTGAATTATTATGGGCAAAAACCGGCCAGCAAGCCATAGATATTTGCATGGGCAATTATAAAGTTGATTTAATATTAATGGATATTAAAATGCCTGAAATGGATGGTCTGGAAGCTATTCGTAAGATTAGAGAGCATCAGCGAAAGATTCCAATTATAGTTCAATCAGCTTATTCAATGCCTGAAGACCAAAATCTTAGTTTTGAAGCAGGCGCAAATGATTTTATTTCTAAACCTATTGGCACCGAAAAATTACTTAATACAATTGATAAACATCTAATAGGATAGAAAATACATTACAATCCGCTCTATTTTTAACATTTATTTAACTTTTATTAGAATTTCATTAACATTTTTAGGTATAAACTTAACCTAACTTTGGTCAAGAATTTTAAATCTAAATTGTTATGTGGAAAAATTACCTTAAAATCTCCTTAAGGAGCATTCTTAAACACAAAAAAGTAAGCTTAATTAATATTTTTGGACTGGCTGCAGGTATTGCAAGTAGCTTAATCATTTTTGCTTATGTAAATAATGAATTAAGTTATGATAAATTTCATAAAAACAAAGACTTAATTCATAGAGTTACTACGCATTTCAATATGGGTAATAATAGTATAACCCTTGCCATGAGTACACCTGCATTGGGTCAAGCAATTAAAGAAGAATATCCCGAAGTAATAGATTATGTCAGAATTCGAAATACAGAAGAATTTAAACTTGAAATAAATGATCAAATTTTTAACGAGACAAATCTATATTACGCAGATTCAAGCTTTTTCAATGTATTTACTTACAAAATAGCAATTGGCGATCCAAAAACTGTGTTAAGTGCCCCCTACTCTATTTTATTGTCAAAAGAAAAAGCACAAAAGTATTTTGGAGATAAAAATCCCATTGGGCAAAAACTTACAATTGACGATGAAGATGAATTCACCGTTACTGGGATTTTAGATGATATTCCGTTTAACACTCAAATATATTGTGAATACCTTATTTCATATAGTACAATTGATGCTAAAAAGAAATTAGCCGGAACATTTAACAACGATAATTTTATGGAGTTTCAGGATGACTACGTATATATACTTGTTGAACCAAATACAGACATAGAAAATATTTCTGAAAAAATGAATGCCTTAGTTGATGAAAATGTTCCTGATCATTTTAAGCCAATTTATGATATAAGTATAATGCCTTTAAGCGATATTTATTTTAGCGAAGATATTTCAGGTAGTTTAGAGCCAATAGGAAATAAAAAATACATTTGGATTTTTCTTACTATTTCAGGGATATTGGTTTTAATTGCTGCCATTAATTTCATGAATCTTTCAACATCAAGATATATGCACCGAGTAAAAGAAGTTGGGATGCGTAAAGTTTTTGGTGCCTATAGAAAACACTTAGTTTACCAATTTATTGGCGAATCAATGATAATTACATTAATCGCATTAATCATTGGAATAGTCACAGCTCATTTATTAAATCCTGCAGTAAATAATTTCATTGGAAAAACGTTGGAAATATCTTTCTTATCTGATTACAAACTCTTTGGATTTCTCTTGTTTATTACAATTTTCATAGGATTTATTTCAGGAAGCTATCCCGCCTTCTTTTTATCGAAGTTTTCGCCAAAAGATGTTTTCAATCTAAATGGTGTTAATGGAAACTCGGGTATTAACTTAAGAAGAATTTTAGTTATTCTTCAATTTACAATAGCTTCATCATTAGTAATTTTCACATTATTTATATTTGCTCAACTTCGATTTGTTAAATCAACAGATTTGGGATTTAACAAAGACAATTTAGTAATTCTACCAATAAGTCAAAAAGAAGTTCTTCCAAGATATGAAACTTTAAAAAGTGAAATGGAAACATTAAATAATGTCTCGTATGTAAGTTGTGCATCGTCCTTCTCAGCAAGCGGACATTTAGCTTTGCAGAATATCCCATTAACAGAAGGATCTGATGAAAATCTACTTATTCAGCGTATGGAGGTAGATGAAGACTACATAAATGCCATGCAAATAAAGGTGATTGAGGGCAGATTTTTCTCAGATGAGTATCCTTCTGATAAAACTGAATCTGTTATTCTAAACGAAACTGCAGTTAAAGAACTAAACTTGGAAAACCCGGTTGGAAAATCAATACCAATGGGTAGCGATGAAAAAAGAACTGTAATTGGTATAATCAAAGACTTTCATAGTCAGTCATTAAAAAATAAAATTAACGCAACCATTATATTACCTCTCCAGGAAGATAGTGAAACCATGGCAAGCATGATGAATGTAATGGGTATTAAAATTAAAGATAATCAAACTGAAGAAGTTCTTAAAGCTATTGAAAATAAATGGATTGAGTTATTTCCCGAAGTTTACTTTGAATATGAGTTTTTGGAAGATGCTTATTACAATCAATATTCATCAGATATACAAATGAGCAAGCTATTTTTATATTTCTCTGGATTAATAATACTTATTTCATGTTTGGGAATATATGGTTTAGCATCATTCTCAATCGAAAAAAGAATTAAAGAGATAGGGGTTCGTAAAATTTTAGGAGGATCATTAAAAGAAATCTCCGTTTTGCTTTCAAAGCAATTTATGATATGGGTATTAATATCTAATATTTTGGCCGTTCCCCTGGTTTACTATATTGCAGAAAAGTGGTTGCTTGATTTTGAGTATCATATTAATATTAGCTGGGTTCAGTTCGCGATAGGTATTATACTCATATTCATTATTGCTCTTAGTACTGTAATATTACAAACCATTAAGGCAGCCCAGATTAACCCTGCCGAAGTGTTACGATACGAATAATTTAAGTTAATAATTCAGAAATAACCCGGATTTCAATATTGAGATTCGGGTTATTATTTTAAATATATCCGCAGAATTGATTTTTGAATATAAATTAATTACTTTAATTGGCTCTTATCATTTAAAAACTATACAATGAAGAATATTGTCAAATTTGTTCTCCCACTTTTATTAGTAATAGTAATTCCAATAGTTCTATTTCTGCAAAAGAAAGAAGATGATCTTCAGAAAATTAACAGAATAAGTCAAAAAGTATTTAAAGAATTTCATCCAACAGGAATAAGTGTTTTAGTAGTAAAAGACAATGAAATAATATACGAAAAATCGTTTGGGTATAAGAATTCTAATACTGTTGAATTTTTAGATAATAATGATATTTTAAATATAGCATCATGTACAAAAGCATTCACTGCAGCTGCTATAGGCAAACTTGTTGATGATAGTCTTGTAAACTGGACCGATAAAGTAATTGATTATATTCCTGAGTTTAAATTATCTGATGAATATATAACTGAAAATTTACAAATCAGGGATATTTTATCACACAGAACTGGACTGGGAACTTTCTATGGCGATTTACTTTGGTATAATACCGATTATTCAAATAAAGATGTAATAAATCGAATGCAATATCTACCTGTGATTTATGATTTTAGAACAGATTTTGGATATCAAAATAATATGTACATGATTGCTGGTGAAATAATTGAGAGAGTTTCCAGGAAATCGTGGGAAAGTTTCATTCAACAAAACTTCTTAACTCCACTTGAAATGAATAGTTCACGAACTTCAAATGATCAGTTTGATGGTACAGAAGAAATAGCTTTTCCACATTACAATGATTCAACAATAAACTATTATGATTTTGATGCAGGAAAACCCGCAGCATCAATTTGGTCAAACGCACGTGACTTAGCAAACTGGACAATGATGTTATTAAATGATGGGAAATGGAAAAGCGAACAAATTCTTTCACCATCAACCATTAAAACTTTAACATCAGCTCATACTATACTTTCTGTCTCAGATGAAAAAGAAAGTTTTGGAATCCATTTTAGAAACTATGCTTTAGGATGGAGTACATATGATTATAACGGACTAAAAATAATAGAACACAATGGAGGAATGCCTGGGTATATTAGTAAAGTAGCATTAGTACCAGAAGAAAACCTCGGGATAATAATTTTAAATAATGGCTTTGAATTTTATGTTAACGATGCGTTGTTTTATTCAGTTATTGATATTCTTACAAATCATTATACCAACGACTGGGTTAATTTCTATTTGTCGAAAAAACTGGAATCGGAAAGTGAAATAAGGAAATTCGAAGAAGAACGAATTGCAAGTAGAAATCCTGATTCAAAACCTACTTTAGCTTTGCAAAAGTATGCAGGGACATATAATGATAAAATGTATGGAGATGCATCAGTAGAATATGAAAATAATGAATTAACTCTTACTTTATTACCTGCAAAATTAATTTTCACTGGTAAATTAGAACATTGGTCAGAAAATACTTTTAAAGTCCAATTTAAAGATCCATTCTTGCCTTTTGGTCTTATTCAATTTGAACTTAATAAGTCAGAAAATGTAGAAAGATTTAAAATTGATTTGCCTTCAGGTGATTTCCATTTTCAAAATCTGGATTTTAAAAAGATAAATTAAACATTCTTGATAATATGTTGTTTAGGTAGATAAAGTTTAACCAAACAATTTTATTATGAAAAAAAATATGGGTATTGCTGATAAGGTAATTCGAATTATAATTGCAATTGTTATTGCCTTATTATTTTACTTTAAAGTAATAACAGGAATATTTGGAATTGTATTATTGGTATTTGCAGGTATTTTTGTACTAACAAGCTTTGTAAGCTTTTGCCCGCTTTATACTATTTTTGGTTTTAGTACCTGCCCTTCTAAAAAAACAGAATAAAAAAGAAGCTGTCTCAAAATCACTTTCTATCGTCCAGAGGACATAGAAATGTGAAATTTACATGCTAGCATTTTATAAATTCCCGATGGAAAGTCCAGAGACGTTTCCATGGGTTTTGAGACAACCTCTTTTATCTAAAACTCTTCATCACCACCCATATCATCCATATCACCATTTGATCTGCCTTTTCTGTCAGGTTTGTAATTATTAATTTTAAAAGCTAAAGTTAATGTTACAAAAGGGGTATTTGGCTCGTAATGTGAATACGAATAAAAATCAACACCTTCATAAGTTGAAGAATGACGCATTGTACCAAATACATCCCGAACCTGCAATGTAGCAGCCAATTTATTTTTATAGAAACTTTGACGGACAGCCAGATTTGTCCTAAAGTAACCATCTCGTTCACCCTGCGCAGTAATTGTCGGGCTGTTATACATTCCGTTTAATTGTACCCGCGTTGTTTTTCCTAAACGTAAAGTATTATTAAATCTGGAATTCCAGTTAAAACTGCTTTCTGAAAAATCACTACCTAATAATTCTCCTTCTACTTTATAATCATAAATATTTCCCATTAAATCAATATGCCACCATTTAAGGATATCTAATCCAAGCATTAATTCTATACCTAATGAATAATCTTTACCTACATTTTCATACGAACTCAGAAAAACATTTTCTTCATAAACACTTCGGGTTCGTTCTATTTTATTATTTGTAATTCTGTAATAAACATCTGTTGAGAAAGTATTTTTTCCGAATTTATATAAATAACTTAATTCATATGAATCTATATATTCAGGTTCCAGATCAGGATTACCTATCCTTACATTATAAGCATTAGACCATGTTAGAAATGGTTCCAGATACCAGCCTCTGGGTCTTTGAATTCTTCGTGAATAACTGGCCATTACCTGATTTTCCTTTTCTGTATTATATGAAAAATGAATTGATGGAAAAATATCAAAACGATCTATTACTGAAGATTCTCCTGTTTCTTGTAATGTAATATTCCTGTATGTATATTCACCACGTAATCCTCCCTGATACCCAAACTTCCCTGTTTCTCCAGAATATATTGAATAAATTGCATGAATATCACTTTCATGGCTTACATCATGCATAAATTCTGTCATATAATCAAATACATCTGTTGCAGGGTTATATTGATACATTTCAGCAAGTTCTTCACTGTTATCTATTCTTGCATTATAACCTGCTTCGAATTTGCTATTTTCCTGTAATGGTAAAGTATAATCCACCTGAGCACGATAAGATTGGCTTGGCCCGGATTCTAATGATCTTTGGCCACTTGTTAAAATTTCCGATTCATCAAATAACTTGTTTAAAGATTCTTCTCCAAAATCTCTCATTCTATAATTAAATAAAGTATATAACTGATGTCCTTTTTTTAAAAAATTATGAGTATATCCTAAACTAAGATTATAATATAAGCCTCCTCTCTCCGACTCTTCTTCACTATTATACAAATCAATTGTTGTAACCGGATTTGTGTATTCCTTGTAATCTGTAAAATTGGATCTTATGCTACTTCTATCTCCTAAACGGGCTTCAAAATTTAAAGAATTTCTCGGATTTAATGTCCAATCAAAGCCTCCGCGAACGCTATATGATTGTCTTCCCCGTTCAAAATCACCATCCGATAATATGTAAGAAGTAGTATCATTATAGATAGTTCTGTTCTCGCTATTATGACGACCTTTCCTATTACGATTATTGAAATCGGCACCTACGAAAATATTTATTCTCTCTTTTCTCCAGTTAATAAGGAAATCGCCACCATAACGTTCATGCATTCCGGCATTTAAATTAGCTATTCCATTAAAACCCTGGAGTTTATGTTTTTTTGTAATAATATTAATTATTCCGGATGTTCCATCCGGATCAAATTTTGCTGATGGATTTGTAATTACTTCAATATTTTCAATTGCACTTGCAGGAATCTGACTTAATGCATCGCTTGGATCAAGTGCAGTTGGTTTATTATCTATTAATACTGTAAAGCTCGTACTTCCACGCAGGCTAACATTTCCTTCAATGTCAACCGTTACAGAAGGAATATTCTCCAAAATTTCAACAGCTGTTCCTGATGCAGAAGTATGTTGCTGGCTAACATTGATAATTTTTTTATCAATTTTATATGTCATAGTTGGACGATCTGCAACAACAACCGCTTCACCAATTTCTTCAACAGCTGCTTCCAGAGTTATCTGACCTAAATCAACATTTTTATCATTTGGTCTGATTGCAATATTTTCCAATCTCTTGGTTTTATAGCCGATAAACGTAATATCAATGTTATACATCCCAAAATCAACATTTTTAATTTTGAAAAATCCGGTTTGATCAGTAATTGTACCATTAATAACTTTATTGTCACGTTTACTTATCATCGCAATTGTTGCGTATTCTAAAGGTTGATTTGAATTGGAATCAAATACAAATCCCTTTAATGATCCTAAACTTGATTCTGCTGGATTAGTATCTTCAGAAAATGCGTTTATTGAAAAAAATACTATTAGAATACTCAGAAAAATTTTACTCATTTCATTAAATTGTATAAAGTTATTACTCGTTTATATTTATCAGATTTAAACTTTAGACACTAGGACTACACAATTATTACAATAGTTTAATAATATTTTCATTTTTTTAATAAAAAATATCCGTAGTTTTTATACTTTCGCATTTCAATTCAAAATTCAACTTTTATTTTATGAGAAACAAATTACTTTTTGCACTGCTTATTACTTTTTCTTTAAATTCCTTTGCGCAATCTCACAAGCATCCTGGATATATAGTGAATCATGATGGAGATACAATAAATGGGTTTATTGAATATAGTGGAGATCTTAATGGTTCTCTATTTTGTTTGTTTTCTAAGAATGAGAACGAAAAACCTATTAAATATTTGCCAGAACAATTAATTGAATATGGTATTTCTGGAGAAAAAACTTTTGAGTCAAAAAATGTAAATGATACGATTGGCTTAAGAGGTGTTTATTTTGTGGAAGCGCTTGTAAAGGGAGAATTAAGTCTTTATTCAATCGTAAATAAAAAAACTAAAAATAGAGACTTTTACCTGGTTACTACGGATGATAATTTTAATCTGCTGTATGAAATAAGAGAGGAAAAAACAGTATTAACCACAAGACCAGGAGAAAATATTCCTTCGGAACAAAAAGCTATGGTAACGATTAAAAAGTATTTAACAACTCTTCAGTATCATATGTCAAAATGCACTAAAGTTTATTATTCACTTGAAAAATTAAAACTTAAAAACACCGATTTAATAGAATTATTTAAAAAATACAATTCATGCATTAATGAAGAATTTGAAGTAAAAACTAATGAGAATGCTAACAAGTATGAGGTAAAAAAGGGTATTAGTGTTGGTGGCGGGAAAGCTATATTTCATGATGATTATTATGTAGTAAGGGGAGGATTGTTTTTTTCTTTTTACAAACCCCGATTGGATAATAAAATGGGGTTTAATATTGGTATATATTATGGATATTAT
>DAOUTQ010000184.1 GCA_030668615.1 Bacteroidales bacterium
ATGTAACCTTCTTTCTTCTTTTCCTCTTTTGGTGATTCTGCAACAATTACGTGTGCCTGATATTTCCCTACCTCATAATTTGCAATACTATCTGTATATGCTGCGGATGAATTTGCATTCTCGAGGTTATTTTGCATTATTAATGCCTGCTCCTCTAAAGTAGTTGCTTGTGTTATATCAATAGTTGCCAAACTATTAGTGCGGCTCGCATCCATTGTTTTTTCCTTTTGGCTTTTTTGAACCTGCTGATTCGGAGCGGTATATGTGTTTTCGGATTTTTCCTGAGACATTTCTGTTAAACTAACTTTTATGGGTATCTAAAAATAAATAAAAAATTGTAATTCTTTACTTAAACAATTCTGAATTCTGAATTCTAAATTCTTAAATAAGTTTATTCTCTTTTGCAAATTCCATTTTTACAGATTCTAACATATCACTTCCTCTTACGAGCATATCGTTATTTAAAACTGCTTTCATACACGAACGGCGCATAACGTTGTAAATTCCTGATCCGTTAATTTTAACACTTCGTGAAATCTCTATCAAGTCAACATCACTGGCAAACTCAAAACCTTTTGGTAAATGAACCTCCCATAATCTTAATCTTTCGTCAGCTTCCGGATTTTTAAAACGAATTATGCTATGAAAACGTCTGTAAAAGGCAGTATCAATATTATCTTTAAAGTTAGAAGCAAGAATAGAAACTCCTTCGTAATTTTCAAATCGTTGCAACAAATACGATACTTCTTGGTTTGCATAACGGTCGTGCGCATTTTGTGTTGCTCCACGTTTGCCAAATAAAGCATCTGCCTCGTCGAAAAATAAAATCCAGTTTCCGTGTGATGCGCGGTCAAAAATTCGTGCTAAATTCTTTTCAGTTTCGCCAATATACTTTGAAACTACTGCAGATAAGTCAATTCTATATACTTTACGGTTTGTTAGTTTACCAATGAGCGACGCGGCTAACGTTTTACCAGTTCCGGGAGCTCCAAAGAATAAACATTTATATCCGGACTTAAACTTTTCAATTTCAAGTCCTTTTTTACGACATATATTTTCATAATCTAACCATTCTTTCATCTCCTGTAGTTGGGTTCTGGTTTCGTAATCCAGAATAAGGTCGTCCCACGAATAATCAGATTCGATAAGCGTAGCAGGAAAATCATGAGAAAATTCAGGACCCCTGTTTTTTCCCGAAATAATGTTATTCAAAAAACTTTGTCCCGGAGTTAATGTAGCTCGTGTAAATGGTTCACCGTGAGGTGGAGTTGGTAGTGCTATTAAATCCTCTTTAAAAAGTTTTGAATCAGCATTAAATAATTGAAAATATGCCTGTCTGTTTTCAATATTTGTTCCACCAAGTAAACTTATGGCAGTTTCAATACTTGGATATAAAGATTTGTTAATTAGACTTTTATTAAAAAATAATTCCGCTTTAGGCGACTTTGAATTTAAATCAAAAAACGAATTAATAAAGCCCGGAAGAAAATACGGAGCTAAGCTCAAAAGAACAACTAATTGTTCATCTTCATTGAGTTTATAATCATTTACAATAGACGAAAAAACAGATTTGTCTTTTTCAACAGGAATTGGAATTTGTTCAAGAAAAGAACTGAAGTCAGCATTTTGCATATTTTGCATTCGCCAGCCAATAATCTCTTGTAACCATCTGAAATAATGAATAAGTGTTTTACCTTCGTCAGTTTTTATACTTTCTATTTCCATTTGCATTGCTAATTTCTAAAAGGTAACAATATTAGCAATTTATTCTCGAATCAGGAAATTTCAATTAAGTATATATAAATCACAAATGTTAATAAGGAAAATCATAAAAATCGAATGCCAAATTTCTACATTTCAATACCAAGTCTGGCTTCAACACCTTTAGTAAAGTAGTGTTTTACCTCTTTCATTTCTGTAACCAGATCAGCTATCTCAAGTATTTTTTCTGGAGCATATCTTCCTGTAATCACTATCTCAACATGTTTTGGTTTGGATTTTAAAATCTCAAGTACACGATCAATTTCAAATAACTTATAGTAAAGGGCTATGTTCAATTCATCCATTATCACTAAATCATATTTGCCTGATAAAATGATTTCTTTCATTTCCTCAAGTCCTTTTTGAGCTGCTATAAAATCTTTTTCTTCTGGATCATTTACAATAAAACAATCAAGCCCATACTGTTTTAGCTCAATATTTTTCAGGGAATTTTTAATTGCATTCAACTCGCTATAATGTTTACCTTTTATGAATTGCCCGATAAAAATTCTTTTCCCTGCACCATATGATCTTAGAGCAAGTCCTAATGCAGCAGTTGTTTTACCTTTCCCATTTCCAGTGTATACCTGAATGAATCCCTGATTTTGCATATTATTAAGAATTAGTTACTTGAAGATTGTTTCTCAAGTTTTTTAATTAATCACACCCGAACCAATAAGTTCATCTTGATCGTACCAGGCTGCAAACTGCCCCGGAGCAACACCACGTTGTGGTTCATCAAATTTGATATAAAATCCTTCCGGCTTTGATATTAAAGTACCTTTTTGCAATGGCTGGCGATATCGTATTCGAACCAAATAATCTTTTGATTCTTCTACATTAAGTTTAAGATCTGGCCGTACCCAATGCATTTCATCGTTTGAAATGAAAAGTGCTTTACGGTATAATCCCGGATGATCATCTCCACGACCAACATAAACAATATTGTCTTCAACGTTAATCGCAATTACATACATTGGTTTTCCTGTACCACCAATATTCAGTCCCTTTCGCTGACCAATAGTATAAAAATATGCTCCGCGATGTTCTGCCATAACATTTCCATCTTCACGCTTGTATTGATATGCTTTAGATATTTCTTTTATATCATCAGATACATTTAAATTCTCGTAATAAGATTCTTGAATTTCAACAATATCACCTTTTTTAGCTTGTAACTTTTGCTGTAAGAATGTTGGAAGATCAACTTTACCTACAAAGCAAATTCCTTGTGAATCTTTACGTGTTGCAGTAGCCAAACCTTGTTCATCGGCTATTCTTCGAACTTCAGGCTTTAAAATATCACCAATAGGAAATAAAGCTTTCGAAATTTGCTTCTGACTTAACTGACATAAAAAATAACTTTGATCTTTATTTGGATCATCTCCAGCTAATAGTCTGTGTATTACTTTCCCATTTATTTCTGTTGTTTCTTTTCTACAATAATGACCTGTTGCTACATAATCAGCACCAAGTTTCAGGCATTCATCAATAAATACATCGAATTTAATTTCGCGATTACACAAAACATCAGGATTTGGAGTTCTTCCACGCTCATACTCCGAAAACATGTACTCAACAACTCTCTTCCTATAGAAATCGCTTAAATCGACTGTATGTAAAGGAATATCAAGTTTTTTTGAAACCATTTCGGCAAAAAGCAAATCATCTTCCCAAGTACAACTACTTGACAAAGTAACAGAAGCATCGTCCCAGTTTTTCATGAATAAGCCAATTACTTCATAACCTTGTTGTTTTAAAAGATATGCAGCCACACTTGAATCAACTCCTCCCGACATTCCAATAACGACTTTTTTCATCTCTTTTCTTGCTCTAATAATTTCGTTTGCAAAGATATTATATAAATTAGGAATTACGAATTTAGAATTACGAATTTAAAGTCCAAAATTAAAGCTTGCATCATGTTAATAACAATTTTCTTGAATAGAATATTTTTTAACTAATTTTATAAAAGCAAATGAATATACGTTAATGTCTCAACTGACTATATATAAAGCGTCTGCAGGATCTGGAAAAACTTTTAAGCTTACTGAAGAGTATCTGTGGTTGTTATTTAAATATCCTGAAAATTACCGAAGGATTTTAGCTGTTACTTTCACAAACAAGGCTACAGCTGAAATGAAAAACAGGATTTTAGGCGAATTAAATAAATTAGCCAAAGGAATTGAATCAAAGTATCTGCAGGGCCTTAAAACGGAATTTAAATTATCAGAATCCGAAATTAAACAAAAAGCAAACCAAATATTAACATTGCTTCTTCATGATTTTTCGAAATTTTCGGTTAGCACAATTGATAAATTCTTTCAAAAAATAATTAGATCATTTACACGTGAAGTCGGAATTCAGCCAGGATATTCAATTGAATTAAATCAAAATGAGATTTTATCGAAAGTTGTTGATGATTTACTTATGGATCTCGATGAGAATAAAGATTTACTTGCATGGCTTTCAGGATTAGCTTCAGATAACATTGAACAAGGTAATAAATGGGATTTTAAAAATGATATTCTGAAACTTGCCCAAGAAATTTTTAAAGAAAGCTACAAAGCCTTTGACCAACAACTCATTGCCAAAATGAATGATAAGGAATTTCTTAATAAATACATTAAAGAATTACAGCAAATTAAGATTGGCTTTGAAAATAACATGACCAACATCGCCACCAAAGCTTTGGATTTAATTAAAAACAATGGACTTGTTATTGAAGATTTCAAATGGGGAAAATCAAGCGTCCCTAATTATTTTAACAAGGTAATCAAAAACCATGATTACGAATTAAAAACAAGAACAATAAATGGTACTGAAGATTATAACGAATGGTTTACGCAAAAAAGTGATAAAAAGGATGTTATTGAACAAGTATTAGACAGTGGATTATTTTATTCTTTAAATGAAATTGTCCATTACTATGAATCAAATAAAACACAATACTATTCGTCTACTGAAATCTTAAAATACATTCATACTCTTGGAATCTTATCAGATGTTTCAGGGAAATTAAGAGAATACTGCGAAGAACACAGCCTGTTTCTAATTTCTGATGCTGCAAAATTGTTGCAAATTATCATAGATAATAATGATTCTCCTTTTATTTATGAAAAAACAGGAAGTATTTACAAGCATTTTATGATCGATGAATTTCAAGATACATCGAAAACACAATGGCATAATTTTAAACCTTTAATTGGAAATAGTTTGGCGCAAGGAAGCAAAAACCTTGTAGTTGGTGATATTAAACAATCTATTTATAGATGGCGAAATGGAGACTGGAAAATCCTTTCAGATGAAATTCAGGAAGATTTTGCACAATATGAACCTGAAGCACAAACCCTTAATACCAATTGGCGGAGCAAGAAAAATATTATTGATTTTAACAATGCTGTTTTTTGCTATTCATCTCAAATTCTTCAGCAGGATTTTAATAGTGAGTTTCAAGAATTGGATAATTCTACAAATCCATACGAAACAAAGATTTCTGAAGCATATCAGGATGTTTTTCAGAATATTCCACCCAATAATGGCAAAAATGGAGGATATATAAATCACACTTTTTTATCGGAAAAGGAATATGATTCGTGGAAAGATGAAGTAAAATTAAGACTGCCTATAATTATTGAGGAATTGCAAGAAAAAGGATTTCATTTGAATGACATTGCTATTTTGGTTAGATCAGGAAAAGAAGGTCAGGATATTGCAAACACACTTATCGAATATAAAAACCAGAACAAGTCGAAATATAAATTTGATTTTATCTCGAACGATTCTTTGTTTTTGGCAAATTCATCGCTGGTAAAATTTATCGTTGCGATTCTTGAATATATTCTTGATCCGAAGGATGAAATCAATTTGTCGTTTATTGCATACGAGTATAAGCGTTATTTGCAAACAGATCAATTATTGAATACCGACCTGCATGAACTGTTGCGAAATCATAAAAATGATGAGCAAGAAAATTGGCTGGAAAAGTTATTCCCAAAAGAATTTATTGAATCAATTGATCAGATTAAGCAACTTCCTATTTATGAATTGATCGATCGAATTACCAGATTATTCAGGCTGAATGAGATAAAGTCAGAACTTCCATTTTTAAAATCATTTTTA
>DAOUTQ010000093.1 GCA_030668615.1 Bacteroidales bacterium
GAATTTGAAGTAAAAATTTGGTTTAATGTACCTTTAGTAGGACTTCTGCCACTAACAGCAAATCCTCCAACACTTCCTTTGGATGAAATGGAGTCGTTTACATAAATTCGGGTACTATCCTGATTGGTAATAAAATAATCATTTATAATACTTTTTGTTGGTGAGCGACCACTTACAGCAAAACCACCAACACTTCCTTTAGTTGAATCTTCTCTTATCCAGATTCTTGTACTATCGGGAGTAACCTTAAAAATATCTTCTTCTGTTGCTTTTGTAGGAGAACGACCACTTACTGCAAAGCCACCAACATTGCCTTTTGCCATGTCATTAACATATACTTTAGCTCCATCGGGAAAAACAGCAAACACAATATTTCCATCATGATCTTTCACTGCAAACAAAGTATCCGGCTGTGGAATGTAAATATTTTCACCTCCCAGATTAGAAGCTGTATTTGCATGTAAAGCGTATGGCACTGATAATAATTCAAATGTTCCCATATCCTGAAATGTGCTTCCTCCAATAGTATCTATTTCAACTTTCAGAAAATAACTGTTTTCACCCCAGCTAATAGAACTAAAATTTCCTGATACAGGAGCTCCACTCCCAATTTTAAGATTGCACAAGCCATAACTATTGGATAATTTAAGCTGAGTTTCAACATATACATCCGGTCCGGCAACAGAACCTTCAATTAATGAAAATCTGAAGCTAATATTTTGATTTTGTATTAATTCACTAGAAGCATTCCGAACTACTACCTGATAATTAAAAAAATCAGGTGACTGAGCAAAAACAGCATTAATCAATAGAAATAATAATTGTGTTAACAGGATTTTTTTCATAATGGTGTGATTTAAAAAAGGATTATTTATCAATTATATATAAAATATTTTCTAAATAAAATTTAGTTAAACAGCTTTTGATTAATAGCTTAAAATCTAAATCGATGAATAATGATTTATTGAGTTATTGTTAAATACCAATCAACCGATGAAGAAATACTTAAAATGCCGTTTGTTGCATTTTGTATTTTAATAATTACTGTATCGGCAGCCGTTACTCGTGCATAACTAATTACTATTCCATCCGGCAAATCTGATCCTGGTGATACCGATACTGTAGCTCCAGTTGTTGCACCAATTACTGTAAACGAAGGGAAAGTATATGATGCATAGGCATCAATATCTCCTGTGCCCACACTAGTAGTATATGTATGCCTGATAATATTGTTTATTGTTGATCCATTAGTTCCTAATTTCATTGTTCCGTTTACACTTAGTGTATTAGAATCAGGGTCTATTCCTATTCCAAGTTTATTGTCAATAATGAGTTTTCTATTATCAAACTCCCCATAAATTAAAGGAGGTATACTAATATTTCTCCAACTCGAAATTACCAGCCTATTATCTTCAGTTGGTATGAATTCACCAGCATAAGGACCAATAAAAACATTTCCACCTGCAGTTGATGAATTATTATAACCTGCACCCTTTCCAATAAATACATTATTAGCTGAAACCATATCACGACCAGCAACATAACCAAGTACAACATTTCCACTTCCAAAATCATTGTTTGAAACAGCATGGGCACCAATAACAGTATTATGTTCTCCTGTTCCTTTTGTTCCTGCCAAATCACCAATATAAGTGTTATAGTTTTTTGTTGTATTTGCATAACCAGCTTCAAAACCAATAAAAACATTTCTTACACATAATGTTGAGTTATAACCAGCCCTATTTCCTATAAAAACATTTTGATTTCCTCCTACGACTCCAGCACCCGTGTTATACCCCGCTCCATTTCCTATAAAAATATTATCACTTGCAGCAGTCGAACCAGAACCGGTAGTATATCCTGCTTCATTACCAATAAAAATGTTATCATTTCCTTGTTTTAGACCGTTACCTGCTTTATAGCCAAAAATTGAATTTCTTACACCAGTTGTTAGATTTGAAGCAATATCATGTCCAATAAAATAATTATTGGGATTAAGCTGCATATAACTAGTCTGAATGCCATCTTTTGAATTTTTTACCCCAAATCCTGCAATGGTATCGCGAGTAAAAATTCGTGTATTATCCGAATTTGAAGTAAAAATTGGGTCTAATGTACCTTTAGTAGGACTTCTGCCACTAACAGCAAATCCTCCAACCCGTCCTTTGGCCATAGAAGAATCATTCACATATATCCTTGTACTATCCGGAGTAGAAATAAAATAATCATTTCCGAATCCTTTTGTTGGAGATCTACCACTCACTGCAAATCCGCCGACACGTCCTTTTGACTGAATTGTATCGTTTATGTAAACTCTTGTACTATCATTAGTTACAACGAAATAATTTTCATTAATTCCCTTGGTGGGAGATCTTCCGCTTACAGCAAATCCACCAACAGTTCCTTTAGCCTGAACTGTATCATTTACATATATTCTTGTACTATCGGGTGTAACTCTGAATATATCTGTTTCTCCAGCTTTGGTTGGACTGCGACCACTCACAGCAAAACCACCAACTGTTCCTTTAGAAGATTCTTCAACAATTACTTTTACTCCATCGGGAAATACTGCAAAAACAACATTTCCTTCATGATCTTTAACAGCAAAAAGTGTATCTGGTTGTGGTATATAAATATTTTCAGACCCCAGATTTGACGCTGTATTAGCATGTAATGCAAAAGGAACCGACAATAACTCAAATGTTCCCATATCTACATAACTACTTCCTCCTGCCTGATCTAACTCAACTTTTAGAAAATAACTATTTGAGCCCCAGTTGATCGAATCTATGCTACCTGAAACCGGAGTTCCATCGCCAATTTTGAGGTTACAAAGTCCAAAACCATTCGACTGGTTAAGATGAGTTTCAATGAAAACAGGGTCACCCAGCGCAGATCCTTCCAGTATTGTAAATTGAAAACCAATATCTTGATTTTGAATTAATTCACCCGAACTATTTCGCACTACTACCTGATAATTAAAATAATCAGGTGACTGAGCAAAAACAGCATTAATCAATAGAAATAATAATTGTGTTAACAGGATTTTTTTCATAATGGTGTGATTTAAAAAAGGATTATTTGTCAATTATATATAAAATATTTTCTAAATAAAATTTAGTTAAAAAGCTTTTGATGAATAAATTGTAATTTAAATTAATTTTAAATATTTAATCCTTAAAAAACTAATATTGGTCAAAATTGCTTTTAGATATTATAATTAATTCATTTTAAAATTATCTTTGCGGCTTAAAACACTTTAAGAAAATATATTATGAGAATTGTAAACTTATTAAAGAAGACTTTTCTATTACTTTTTATTGTATCTGTTTCTTTTCAGGTTTTTAGCCAGACTATGATTAGTCAAGATCCTGCAGATTACCCATCAGGTACAACTTTTTCAAATTGCCCCGGAGGTAGCTGTGTAATTTCGCTTCCGCCTGCAAGATTCAACGAAGATTATTCTATAACAATTCCATTAACGGTACCCATTACTACTCAAGATTTTATACTCTCAACTGTTGCTGGAAGCTGTTCTGAGATAACTAATAATCATACAATATCTAATGTCGCTAACGTTGTTGATTTTTTTGTAACGAAAAGATGTCCTTCAGGAACCAGCAATTCATTAAATTTTACTTTACATGTAGATGATGGTATAAATCCAATAGAACAACAGCAATTTATTATTCCAATCATAAGGGATACTGTAAAAGTTGTCCTAACTATAGATGAATCAAGTAGTATGGGACTTTCTGTTCAAGGTGGAACGGGAACACGAATTGATGCTTTAAAAAATGCTGTATATGCTCTTGTTTCTAAACTTGAAGAATTCCAACAAGAACTTGGTGACTCATTAGCTATGACATATATCTCCTCAACAGTAATTCAACCCAGCACACCAATTTCCGATGGTTTTATTGTAGTTGATAATTCAGATGCTGATCCTAACAATTGGTCAGTTATGAAAGTATATAATGACCTGGATCCCAGAACCCCTAATGGAATGGCAGCTATGGGAGAAGGATTATTGGATGCTAAACAAAAGATTGAAAATGATAAGTCTACTGATTTAAAAAGAATTGTATTCTTATTCTCCGATGGATTACAGGATTATGGCAATAAATTAAAACTCGATGGAGTTAGTTTTGAAAGTACTGAAGACTCTTTAAGTAACTATTCAACAAATTCAAAAGACAGCATTATTTATATAACAGTAACAACAGCACAAGCAGCTGACGTTTCTCCGATTATGGCATCTATTGCTCATAACAATAATGGTATATCATTACATGTTGATGGAGTAACTGATGAGTTTACTTCTTTTATTGATAACCAATTAGTTGAATTACTTGACGGAAATAATATAAATGAGACTGCAACCCGAATATGTGGTTTATCTCCTTATAACGATTCTACCGATATACAAGCTGATGCTAATTTAACCATTGAGTTTAATGAGGATGTTGCTGCAAACACAGGAAATATTGTTATTTACAGAACAAGTGATGACACTGAATTTGAAACTATTGATGTTCTTTCTGGTAAAGTTAGCGGAAATAATACCTCAACTATAACAATAAATCCTACAAACGAATTTGAAATAGGAATAGAATATTATATTCTAATTGATGAAAATGCTTTCAAGGGAACTGGTGGAAATAATTTTGCTGGAATTACTTCAAAAGATTATTGGACTTTTACAACTGATGATACTTTTCCTACCATAACACATATCATTGACTTAAATAGTCCGGAATTTGATGTGCCAGTTGTTTGTGGGACTGATCCTATAGGTTCAGAATGTGTGATTACTTTACCTCCAATTGAACTTGAAACACCATACACGTTCTTAATGCCAATCACGTCTGGTTTGAACAGGTTAAACACATCATTTGATGTAAATGGTGTTATTTTTCAATGTACCGAAGCTGAAAGTTCATCATCGCTTACCATAACAGAAAATGGAGAAATTAATGCCTATGTAGAGTATTTATGCAATTTTATGTACGATCCTGATATTGAATTCAATGTAACTGTTGAGTATCCTGATTCATTGCCAGAAATCTTCAAAGTTAAAATTCCAATAAAAAGGAAACCTATAAAGGCAGCTTTTGTTGTTGATTTATCGGAAAGCATGAATTTAAACCTTGACGATGGAGTTACCAATAAGCTTGATGTATTAAAAGAGTCCGTTAGCAAAACAATTAATGTTCTTGAGGTAAATCAACAAGAAGGAGATTCGTTGTGCATGACATACTTTAATGCGAGTACTATAGATCCTGACATTGCTAATTTTGATAAGGATTTTATCCGGATTTCAAATAGCGACGAAACTGTGAATACATCGTATGATAAAGTATTGGATGATATTACACCAAGAACAGCATCAGGGAATGCTGCACTAGGTGAAGCAATTTTAGATGCTAAAAACAAACTATTCAAAGATAACTCAACAGATATTAAAAGAGTTATATTCATATTTTCTGATGGATTACAGGATTATGGTAATTTTGTAAACCTTGATGGTCAAAGTTTTAGTAATAGCTTAGATTCTTTAAATAATTTTACTACAAGTCCTTATGATTCTATTAATTATTTTACCTTTTCTATTACTGAAGAAGCAGATGTACCTCCATTAATGACTTCAATAGCATATCATAACATGGGTATTTCATATAATTGCACTGATAATTTTTCGTGGTCTTCTTTAGCTTATATGGTTATACCTGAAATTATAATGGGAAATACACCAGAGCCTTATTATTATTCGCGTATATATGGTTTAAATCCATACGATGATTCTTTAAAAATTTCTGTTGATACAGAACTTACCTTAGAATTTAATGAAAATGTTGTTGCAAACACAGGAAATTTAATTATTTACAGAGTGAGTGATAACAGTGAATTTGAAACTGTTGATGTACTCTCAGGCAAGATAAGTGGGAACACTACTTCCACTATTACAATTAATCCTGCAAATGAATTTGAAAGTGAAACAGAATACTACATACTTATTGACGAGAATGCTTTCAAAGGAACAAGCGGAAATGATTTTGCAGGTATAACTTCTAAAAATTACTGGAGTTTTACAGCTGAAGATAACGAATCGCCTACTGTTATTTTAAGTACTGAAAACACAAGTGTAACAGAAGCACAATTTGATATTGAAATTACTTTTTCGGAAGAAGTAACTGGCTTTGAACAAACAGATATAATTCTAACAAATGGTTCTGTACAATCTTTAAGTTCAACAGATAATATCGTTTTCACATCAGATATTGAAGCTATTGAAGAAGGAGAGTTAACTATTTCTGTTGGTGCAGACGCTGCAGAAGATAATGCAGGGAATCCAAACGAAACATCAGATTTACTAACAGTTACATACAATAATACAACTGGAATAGATAATATAAATGCTAAAGAAGTTAAGATTTATTCTTCTTATGGAAACATTATAATTGAACTTAAAAACTTTGATTTAACTACTTTGCAAAATGCATATGCTGAGGTTTATTCTTTAAACGGATCGTTAATTTCCAAAAAGGAAATCAATGAGAATTACAACAAACTGAAAATAGAAAAAGATATTAAATATGGTATTGTAAAGGTTGTTATTGATGGTAAACTATATAGCAACGAAGTGCTTATAAATCAATAAATAAACTTAATTATAATTAGAAAAGGCTGCTAGAATTAGCAGCCTTTTTATTTTATTAATATCTCTATTATATTAACTACGTCAATTTCGCCCAACCTTTAAACAAGAAATCTTCACGTAGCTTTATTTCCTGGTCAATTTTCTCATCGCTAAGAAATACAAAAACTGCTACTTCTGTATTTCTATTACTTCGTATTGGTTTATCTGGCGCTTTTGCTTTAATTAAAATGTATCTTCCGTTAAATTCAAGTATTTCTTTTTTATTTTCGAACTCAAATAAATACCAATCAGGATTTTCAGATACGGTTTCTCTTCTTACAATTTTACCTTTATTTGGGCATAATCTCTTTAAATCTCTATTTTTTGATATCGCTTTTATTTCAAACTCCTCTCCGATTACATCATTTGGATTATGATCCAACTTAAGGGTAAACCTAGGCAACTTTATTTGTAAAGGCTTCCATTTACGATGTTTAATACTAATTGTTCCTAAATTAGCTGAAATAAAAATTATTAGATAACCACCGGAGATTAAAGAGGATTTTAAACTATGCCAGCCTTCTTCATGGCCAAATTTAAAAGCGATAGAAAGATACTGAAACATCAAAACTAACGATAGAGCGTAAACGAGATAATTCTGAAGTTTTCTTCTGTTCAAATGGATGTGTTCGTCGTAGAAATCCGAATTACTTAAGGAATTTGATATTAAAGTATTAAAAAATGAAAAACAGAATACAAGAATAACCATTGATAATAAAGCAAATCGACTTGCTGTTTGATTAATTAACCAAAAGTCATATAATCCATGAATTATTGCTGCAAGAACAAAAAATTTAATAAAATCAGTTAAAATACCTTTTCCTGATTTATACTTTTTTAGCATTAATCCATATGCAGCAAGTGAAGTTAAAAACATGTGAAACACAACTGCTGTTAATGCCCTTCCCATTATTATTTGCGGTCCGTAACTGTTAAAATAAAGCAGGTTTTCGGCAAAAGCAAAACCCAATGCCGAAACCGATCCATAAACCAGATAATCAACAGGTTCATTAATAGCACGGGTATATTTTAATAGAAGTATTACAGGTAATATTTTTACCAATTCTTCAATCACACCTATTCCAATAATGCAATAAAATAAATCGTTAAACACTCCTCCATTTAGGTTAAATCCAGTAAACATTGAGCTTAAATCGCTTAACAAAAACGTAAATTCAGAGAAGATTATTCCAAGAATAAAAATCAGTATTATATGTTTCCATTTTTCAGGTTCATATATATCTATTCGACGTAAATAAAATAACCAACATAACATTACCAGTAAAGCTCCAAGAAATCCAGCTAAATTTTGATTCTGATAAGTATGTTGAAAAACTGTTTCAAAATATCTAAGTAAGTTAAATTTAGATAGATACATATATCTTTTTAATTCAGAAGGGAAATACTTTCTTGCTTCACGATTTTTCAGAAGTTCATAAAGATCATCCAGCCTGCGCTGTGAATAATAATTATTAATTAGATTTGAATAAGCACCTTCTACATTTCCCTTTGATTTGATTGCTTTCAGAAAATATTTTTCAGCTTGGTTAAAATCGTTTAATTCAGAATAAACTCTTCCTATGGAGTTATTTAAATATTTTAAAGTATCATTTGAAACCTGAGTATAGTATATTAAAGCATTATTATAATCTTGTTTCATTGATGAAATCAATCCCAGAGAATAAAATCCTATATCATTTGCGTGCTTTTCTGAAAATTCAGTATATGCCCAATATATATCAATTAAATCTTGCTCTTTAATAGTACGATTCGATGGCGGATATGAGAAATAACTTGAAATTAAACCGTAGTGATAGTCTATATCGAGAGAATCGCTTGCTAAAATCTCCAGATAAATTAGATCCAGCCTTTCGTTTCTTTTTTCTTTAATAACAAATTCCAGTTTTTCTTTTGGATCATCGAATGTTGGAGCATCAACAAACTGATTTACTAATAATACTATTAATACAAAGCTAATAACTACAATAATTAAGGATTTTCTCATTTTGATTTTATTAAATATGGGCTTAGTGTGCTTAATTATCAGAAATAACTGTAGGAATTTTATGTTCAAGCATCATTAAATCTGCTATAACAATTGCTGTTACTGCTTCTAATACAACAGGAATTCTTAATGCAATACATACATCATGTCGGCCTGTAACTTTCAATTCTTCTTTTTGTCCAGTACTTAAATTTACAGTTTGCTGCGCTTTTGAAATGCTTGAAGTTGGCTTAACGGCTACTCTGAATATTAAAGGATTTCCATTGGTAATACCTCCATTTATCCCTCCAGCAAAATTAGTAATGGTTTTCCCGGAAGCATCAATTAATTGATCGTTATGTTCGCTTCCAAACATTTTTGCTGAACTAAAACCTGAACCAAACTCAATACCTTTAATAGCAGGAATTGAAAATACAATATGACTTAAAACAGACTCGACAGAATTAAAAAAAGGTTCGCCTAAACCAACCGAAACGTCTTCTGCAATGCATTCCACAATTCCGCCAATTGAATCTTCATTTTTTAGTGCATTATCAATTGCTTTTTCAACATTAGCTTCTCCTCCAGCCTCAATTAGTTTAGCTTTTACAGAAACAGGATTAATGAGTTTTTTTGCAATCACTCCTGCAGCAACTAAACCAAGCGTTAAACGACCAGAAAAATGACCTCCGCCACGAAAATCATTAAAACCACCATATTTCATTTTGGCTGTAAAATCAGCATGACCAGGGCGAGGAAAACTAAATAGATCTTTATAATCTTCTGATTTGACATTCTTATTCTGAAATGAAATTAATATAGGAGCTCCTGTAGTATATCCATTAAATACACCAGAAACAATAATTGGCTTATCTTCTTCGATTCTTGGTGTTGTACCTTTTGCTCCGCTTTTACGACGAAGTAAATCATCAGAAAAGTCATCTTCGGAAATAGCTAATCCAGCAGGACAGCCATCAATTAATACACCAACCTGATTCCCATGAGACTCTCCGTAAATGCTTATTTTGAATATGGTACCAAATGAATTCATAACGTTTCGTTTTAAGGAAATGAAAATACAGAATATTCTGCCATGAACAAAATTTAGTAAAAGTAATAATCCAATATTAGTAGAAATAGTAATACATAGATCACATTTCAATCTAAATATTTATAGAAAAGAGGAAGGCTATTTTTCTATTTCTTAGAAAGCTCTTACAGCCCTAACCATATAAGAATTAAGTTTATTATTGTTATTCGAATAACCAATTTCCATATGATAATACCAGGCATAATTAAAACTGAGCTCTGTTGAAGTCCAGTAAAATGCTGATCCAAAACTATTTGTATCTAAGGCTTTGTTAATTTCATATTTAAAATGATATACTTTGCTTAATTCATCAACAGCAGGCAAATACCATTCGCCAGCAGATGTTCCAGGTGTTGAATAAGACAGAGATATAGTATATCAATTTACAGTTGTTGATACGAATTCAAAATCAAGGCAAATTAAGATTCTTATTGAAAATAAACCAGAATATATTCCTTTAAAAAAGAATGTGGTTCGAATTCCTAAATCAACTGGTTTTTGGACAATAACTCCTATTAGTGAAAATCAAACTAAATTAGAATATCAAATGCATGTTGAGCCTGGAGGTTATGTTCCTGCCTGGTTGGCAAATCTAAAAATTGTGGATACACCATTTACATTTTTATATAATTTGCGCGAACACATTGAAAATAATTATAAATTAGAAAAATCCGCATTTTAACTTGAGTAGTAAGTGCCCTTATTTACCTTATCAGAGCAAAAATAAATCGAAACTCTATGTGTTAAATAATACCTTATAATAATTGACTTTTCATTGTACTTTTCATAATTTTGTAAAGTTAGGCTATTGAAAAACAATCCTATAGGCCTAAAATTTTGTATGAATAGTAATTTCAATAAAAAATGAGTTTAATTTTTGACAACTTTTGTAATCAATAAATTTAAAAGACGTAGAGCTTAATTTAGAAATTAAATTTTTCTGAAATTCTTAAAGCTCCCGTTAGCAAATCTCTCATTATTCGCAACTTACAAATGCGGAGTTAAATTAACAGATAATAAAAGTATCACGTAGTATTAATTTAAGAAATCATGAAATTTACAAAAGGTTTATTTTTAATAATGTCATTTTCATTTCTTTCACTGGCAATTACTTTTACCTCATGTGAAGAAGATGAAGTGGAGATATCTGGAGATTCTGGTCTTCTTGTAGAAAACCAACTTTCTGTAGATGCCGAAATATATTTTGATGGTGACTTTATTGGTGATGTAGATGGTGAAGATACAAGAGAATGGAGTGTTCCAAGTGGGAGTCATACTGTAAAAGCAGAATGTAGTTATATGGGTGATGTAGAAAAAACACCATACTTCCCTAAGGATGGAGTTATAAAGTTTACAATATATCCTGAAAATTCATCAAGTAATAGCCGTTACTTAATCATTTCAGATTAAGCTATTTACTTGACTAATATATTTAAATATTGTAAATTTATTGTACTAATTTACTGCACATCAATTCATTTACTTAACAAACAAAAAGAAATACTAATTTCATTTCTAATTTAGCAATTGATAAATGAAGGATTATTTTATAAATATTTTTAAGAAAATAGAAAACGAAAAATCGAGAAAAACTATTTTGCTTTTTACTTTTAGTACAATAGGAATATTTACTTCATTATTTTTTACGATTGATGGTTACAATGAAAAAAGGTCTATATTCTATATTTTATCACTGTTTTTACTATTTTCATTAACTACTGCAAACCTTATTTACTTTACATTTAGAAGAAACATAGCAGTTTCTGCTCATCTTTTAATATCTTCCTTTTTTATATTTTGCGTTATACTTTTTGCTTTTATAGGTGTTAACTATTCAGGTGTTTTATGGTATTTCGTATTTTCGCCGCTTGCAATACTTTTAAGTGATTTAAAAAAGGGGTTGATTTATAATATATTACTTTTTCTAACAACAATATTTTTCATTATAAATCCTATTGGTTTTGCAGTAAACGAATATCCTACAGATTTTCTTTTAAGGTTTTTATTAGCCTTTCCTATAGTGAATATATTTATTTTAATATTTGAATACACTCGTAAACGTGCTTTCTCAGCTTATATTGATACATTAAATAATGTGAAAGAAAGTGAACTGAAACTTAAAGAAATAAATGCAACAAAAGACAAATTGTTTTCAATAATTGCACACGATCTGAGAAGTCCATTTAATAGCATAATAGGATATTCTGAAGAATTAATTGAGAATGTTAAAGACAATGACAATACTGAATCAGAAAAATTTTCAGCAATTATAAATTCATCTGCAAAAAACACACTTGTTTTACTTGATAATTTATTAAATTGGGCAAAATCACAAATAGGACAAACCATTTTCAAACCCGAAAAAATAGTTTTGTTAGAAGCTATCCAAGAAATAATAGAAATATCAAATCCAACGGCAAATATTAAAAATATATCATTAAATCATAAACACCTAGATAATATTGAAGTATATGCAGACGCGAATATGTTAAAAACAGTTTTACGAAATCTTATTTGCAATGCAATAAAATTTACTAATATAAACGGTAATATAAATATTTCTGCAATTCCAGACCAAAAACAAATAGAAATTACGATTTCAGATAATGGAGTTGGAATATCTGAAGAAAAAATAAATAAACTTTTTAAAATTGATTCAGATTTCATTACAAAAGGAACAGAGAATGAAAAAGGTTCTGGTTTAGGCTTAATACTTTGCAAAGAATTTGTTGAAAAACATAATGGAAAAATTTGGGTTGAAAGCGAAGTAGGAAAAGGAAGTAATTTTAAATTTACAATACCATTACCTAAATCAGAATGAACAACCACCTAAATCTGCTTGTAAAAATAAATTTCTTCATATTTTTTCATTTTCACTTTATAATTCAACAAGTTACGACAAACCCAAGTTAAATTCAACTTTGATATCTGTATTTAATTATTATATTAAATACACAAAAAATTGCTATAATTATCAAGCAGTGAGAAAGTTACCTGACTTAATACTTTATTAAATGAGTATTTAATTGATATATTTAGAAGATTGTTGAATGGATAATCTTAGTTTCAATAAATTCGTTTAATTCAATACTAAAAAGACTTGATGATGGATTAATTGAATAATCTTCTTCTGTAAAACCTCCTAATATATATAGTCTATTATTTTTATAAAAAAGTTCAGAAGATTTTAGATTCAAATCAATTAAATACTCATTTAATTCCTGTTTCTCTATATTATAAGTATAGATTCTTCCATATTCAAAAATATAGATTATATTATCGTGATACGTTAATGCAGGTCTTTCAAGTGCGTTGAGCATTTCACCTTCAATTCTCCATTCTCCCTCAATTAAGTTATAAGTTTCTATTTGTCCTAACGGAGTAATATTAAATCCTCCAAATAAATATATTTTATTTTCAACAATAATTCCTTTCGTTTCTTTAGCTCTCGGCATATCTTTTAACTCATACCAATATCCAGATTCTAAATTATACCGATGAACTTTATTTGAGTATTCTTTTTGTCCGCCTGTATTAATCTTTGTTGAACCACCTAAAACAATAATGTTATCATTATAAAAAAATGAAGCAAAGTTTGCAGCTTGATGTGGATTTGTATAATCAATTACAATTGTATCATTCTTTAAATCATATACTTCAATTTCATCATGCAAATATTCATAAACTCTATTTGTTGATAATTTTTTACCTCCTAAAACATATATTTTATCATTATAATAATGAATATTATGGTATGCTCTTTCACTAAACTTCAAATTTGATGTAGTCCATTTGTTAGTTTTAATATCATATATATGTACATTACCGCTATATTCCTGCCAAGAAAAATTTGGTTCAATTCGTTTAAGAAAGTTCTCACCAGACTCATTAAATGCTTTCAAAGCTTGATTTTCTATATATGATTTGTCTCCACCTATTGCC
>DAOUTQ010000029.1 GCA_030668615.1 Bacteroidales bacterium
AGTAAATCTTATTTAAAACTTTTCCCCACGAATTTCTTTTTCCTATTTTAAATTTTAGTTCACTTCCTGCTTTAAGTATAATATTTAGACCATTAGGAAAGACTTTCATGGTATTAAAAAATAAAATTTCCTGAATATCTCCAGGCATTATTTCCAGATTGTAATTTGAGTTTTCGTTTTCTTTTGTTTTGAAGTACACACGTTGATTTGTTAAAATTAATTTTCCATCAACATTTTTATCGTTTGCAAAGTAATTTGAATCACCCGCTTTTAAAACTAATTCGTTTGCTTTTAAATCTACTACCATGACTTTCTAATATTTAATTGAACTATATTTTATTTAACACATTTTGTGCCATGTTGTTAAAGCTGCTGTATAACAGTGTCTTGTGTGTTTTGTTCGTTTTAAGTAATCGTACGAAAATGTAACAATAGGTGTACGATTTCAAACAACAACTTTACCTAAAGACGATTCAGTTTTAAAAATGATGCAAAAAAACTGGAATTATATTTAAATTCCAGTTTTTCTAAATAAAATTGTTATTTGAGTAAAGTTAAGATACATCATCGGAATTAAATTTAAATCCTAATCTTTTTCCTGTTTTCATTTTATGATATTCAACCTTTTCGTTTAGCTGACCAACAGATGCAATTTTTACATTATCGTAAGGAGGAACTAATAAATCAAATTCTATAGCATAATTGATTATTCTTAGTATAATATCTTTAAGAATTTCTTTTGTTAAGATTGATTTGCCAAAATTGTTATATAAATATTCCTGTTGACGTTTACCTTCAACAAAGAAATGTTGTTCAAGATTTATAAATAATCGGGTAATTAAATAACCTAAATCTTCAAGTCTGTTATATTTAAAAGAATCAGAAAGAAAATTATACACATTTATTATTCCACAAAAACTATATAAAGAGTTTTCTTTTACATAGTTTAATTTCCATACATTATGCTCTCTATCAAATTCAAAAATATTTGAATGCATGCTGAAAATAAGTATGTCGCCAGCAACCTTAAGCTCAACTTCAAACTGACTTCTTTCTTTATATTCAAAACCAACTCGTGTATCTTTTACCTGAATTTTGGAATTAAATTCATTTTTTATTTCTTGTAAAATTTCTTTAAGTAAATTAAAAACTTCAAAAGTTTGATCATAAACCTTTTGTTTTACAAGAGATTTCATCTCCAATGCGGAAAGGATTTGCTCTTTTTGATCTTTTTCAGTCATTGTTCTATAGATTAAATAGATATTTTAATATGCTTTTGCAAAAACAACTCTTTTATTGGATGGCTTGCCTGAATATATGCATTCCCCTTTTTCTTCTTCTGCATCCAAAGGAATTATTCTTATAGTTGCTTTTGTTTCTTCTTTAATTTTTTGCTCTGTTTCAGGAGTTCCGTCCCAATGAGCTAAAACAAAGCCACCTTTATTTTCAATAATATCCTTAAATTCGTCATAGGTATCTGCCTTGAATGTATTATTCTCTCTGAATTTTAATGCTTTTTGATATATATTTTCTTGAATTTTTACAAGTAATTCTTCAATGTAATTTTCTATTCCATCCTGAGATTTAGTTTCTTTTTCAAGAGTATCTCTTCTGGCAATTTCCACGGTGTTATTCTCAATATCACGTGGTCCAATTGCAATTCTTACGGGAACACCTTTTAGCTCGTATTCTGCAAATTTCCATCCTGGTTTTTGTGTATCTCGGTCGTCGAATTTAACAGAAATGCCTTTAGCTTCAAGATTTTTCTTAATAATATTTACCTTTTCTGAAATTTGCGATAGTTGTTCTTCTCCTTTATAAATAGGTACAATAACAACTTGTATTGGAGCTAATTTTGGAGGAATAACCAATCCGTTGTCATCAGAATGAGCCATTACTAAAGCTCCCATTAGTCTCGTAGAAACACCCCATGAGGTAGCCCATACGTATTCCAGTTTTCCTTTTTTATCGGCAAATTTAACATCAAAGGCTTTAGCAAAATTCTGGCCCAAAAAATGAGATGTTCCAGCCTGCAATGCCTTACCATCTTGCATTAAAGCTTCAATTGCATATGTCTCAAGGGCTCCTGCAAATCTTTCATTTTCAGATTTGCTTCCTTTCATAACTGGAAGTGCCATCCAATTTTCAGCAAAATCAGCATATACATTAATCATTCTTTCAGTTTCTTCAATTGCTTCATTTTTTGTTGCATGAGCAGTATGGCCTTCTTGCCATAAGAATTCAGCAGTCCTTAGAAATAATCTTGTTCTCATTTCCCAACGAACTACATTAGCCCATTGATTAACGAGAATAGGAAGATCTCGGTATGATTGAATCCAGTTTCTATATGTATTCCAGATAATAGTTTCAGAAGTTGGCCTAACAATTAATTCTTCTTCAAGTTTTGCATCAGGATCTACAATTATACCACCATTTACTTCATCTTTTTTTAATCGATAATGAGTTACAACAGCACACTCTTTAGCAAAACCTTCAACATGACTAGCTTCCTTTGAGAAAAATGATTTTGGAATAAAAAGTGGAAAATAAGCATTAGAATGACCAGTATCCTTAAACTTTTTATCAAGTGCTGCCTGCATTTTTTCCCAGATAGAATATCCATAAGGTTTAATAACCATTGAACCCCGAACTGCTGAGTTCTCAGCAAGATCAGCAGTAATTACTAAGTCATTATACCACTGCGAATAATTTTCCTCTCTTTTTATTAGTTTTTTAGCCATGTTTTGGTATGATTTTTGCTTATTTTTAAACGAAATTAACTATTAATTTTAAGCAGCAAAAATAAAGAAATAAATTATAAAATATAACGAAACAGGAGGTTCATTATGAAAACAAAAACTTATTTAATATTTTTATTAGCAATAATCGCCGCCTCATGTTCATCACTGCAACAAAGCACTGTAAATGATGACATATATTATTCGCCAAAAGACCAGGTCATAGCAAATAATAAATTAAATGTCGATAATTTGCAAAGGAATAATTCTTCAACAATATTTGGGAATAATTACGATCAGCAAATAACTGATATTCTTGAAGACGAATCTATTAATGAGATTGATACAACTATTGTGGTTGATGATTCAGAAATAAACTCGTTTAAAAATATTATTGTAGATGATTACGATGAAGCATGGGAAAGAAGACAGAATGCAAGAAATAGTCTTTATTATGGTTCAAACTACTTGTTTATAACTACTACAGATGCATACAGGTATGCATCAATTTATGCAAACGATCCTTATTATAATGTTGTAATTATAGGTGATCAAGTTTGGGTTGAGCCACGTTACATTTCTTCAAGTTTTGGTTATTGGCCACCGAGAGCTCATTATAACTCCTTATATTTCGGAGCATATTATGACCCTTTTTATTATGGTTATTCACCATATTATAATTCTTATTATTCTTCTTATTATTACAACCCATATTATTCTTATTACAACCCATATAAAACATATTATTCTGTTAATAATGATAATTATGCCAGTTCTTCTTTTCATTCCTACCGACAGAGATCTTTGTCTTCAACATCAGTAAGAAGATCTACATCTGATAGAATTTCCAGAGAATTGCCTGAGACATATGCTGGAAGAGATGTAAGAAGTTCAAGTACAGTGAAATCAGGTCTTGATCGGCAGGCAGTAAGGCAGGAAAGAACGGATGGAACATTATCTAGAACACGAACTAGCAATGTAGCAACGCCACGAGTTGTTACAGAAGGAACTCGAACCAGAGTAGCAACTTCAAATGCATCAAATCGTAATTATACAAGACCTCAAAGTACGTCAAGGTCAACATATAATGCAACTTCGCGATCTACTACAAGATATAACAGACCTGCAAGCTCAAATGCGAATTCAAGTAGTAGTCAGGGTGTTTCAAGATCAACGTATACTCCAAATAGGAATGCTACAGCAGGTTCTCGTTCAGGAAGCTCAAATAATCAACGAACATCTAGCAGCTCTTCTGTAAAAAGTTCTTCTAACCGATCATCAGGCAGCTCCAGTTCTGTAAGAAGTTCTGGTAGTTCTTCCAGAAGTTCAGGTAGCTCTACAAGGAGTTCTGGTTCATCAGGTCGAAGCTCAGGTTCGTCATCTAAGAGCTCTGGTAGTTCTTCAAGGTCTGGTGGAGGTAGAAGATAATAAATTGATAATAGCCGATATTTGATAATCAGTTTTAAAAAATAAAATACAATAAAATGAAAAAAATACTCTTAATTTTATTAATTACATTAATTAATTTTAGTTTTTCATATTCACAATATGTTGATAATGCTTTTAGATTTTCAAATAATGATTATAGTGGAACAGCACGATTTGTAGGAATGGGGGGTGCTTTTGGTGCGCTTGGTGGAGATTTTTCTGCAATTGCTATAAATCCGGCGGGTTTAGGTGTTTACAGAAGTTCTGAATTTTCGTTCTCTCCAGGAATGGGATATAACTCAAACTCATCAACTTATATTAATAATAAAATTGATGAAAGCAGTTATAATATGAATTTTAATAATTTGGGTTTTGTAGCATCATATGATCTTGAAAATACTGATACGCGTTGGGTTAATTTTAATTTTGGAGTTGGCTTTAACCGTATAAACGATTTTAATGATAATGTACATTTTAGCGGAGTAAATAATTCTACTTTAATGGAGGCTTTTATTGCCAATGCTAATTATGCTACGACACCTTCGGATGCTGACTACCTTGATGGAATGTATGAGTATTTATTATGGGATGCTTATATAATTGATTCGACTAGTGGTTACTTCTATAATGAGATTGATGATGAAGCTTACATTCTGGTTGACAGCGAATGGGAACATAATCCTGATTTCGAAATCAATCAAAGAAAGATTATTGAAAGGGAGGGATCGATAAGTGAATTTAATTTTTCTTTTGGAGGAAATTATGCACATATATTATATATTGGTGCTAGTATTGGCGTAACAAGATTAAGATACGATGAGTATTATTCACATTATGAATATGAAACTATAAATATGCCAATAAACTATATGTATGGATTTGACTTTCGCGAACATTCAAAAACTGAAGGAACAGGATATACTTTAAAACTGGGAGCAATTTTCAAGCCTATAGATTTTTTTAGAATTGGTGCATCTGTGCATCTGCCTACGTTTTATAATTTGGACCAGGAGTTTTATAACGAAGTTTTTGGATATTTTGATTTAGATCCGCAAACAGATGCAAAATCTCCTGTCCAGACATATAATTACAATCTGAGTACACCTCTAAGAGCGGTTGGTAGCATTGGATTACAAATTGGCAAAATTGGTTTAATTGATATTGATTATGAATATGCTGATTACTCAAAAATGAGCATGGATGATGAATATAATAGTGAGGGTGTAATTGAGGATAATTTGAACATTCAAACTATTTACCAGGAAACACATAATTTAAGAGCTGGTGCGGAATTTAGAACAGGCCCACTTTATATCAGAGCAGGAGGAAGATACTCTACAAGCCCTTATACTAATGAATATATTAATGAAGATTATCAACAAATAACTTTGTCAGGAGGCTTGGGATATCGTGAAAAAAACTTCTTTATCGATTTTGCCTTTTCGCAAAAGAGATCGGATTATTATATAAGTGCCTATGATTGGGATTCTAATTACGAGTTAGCAAAAATTGAAAATATACGAAATAATTTTATTTTAACTTTTGGGTTCAAATTTTAAATAGTAACTGTTTGAAAATTAGGGATTGAAGAAAAGACTGTTCATATTTTATGAACGGTCTTTTTTATTCAGGGTTTTATTAATAAATTGTATATTTATTAATTTTAGTATTTATTATTAAAATTCTTTGAGTATTAGTAGTTAAATATTTATTTTCGTATCCTGTAAATAAACAGGTGATTATCTTAAATCATTTCTATTAGGAAAAACAAGTATTATGAGCACTAAAGATCTACAAAACTCTGACTCTGTTCAAGATGAACAGCAAAACGAAAAAACAGAACTAAATTTGGATGAAAACTTAGATCCAAAAACTGAAAAGGAAGAATCTGAAGAAAAATCAGAAGAAGAGAAAACAGAATCACCTGTTTCTTCTGAGAAGATTGAAGAGGAAACGGTTATTGAATCTAAGATTGATGAAACTGAAGAAAAAAATGAGCCTGTTGAGGATAATAAACCGGACCTTAAAGAAATTGATTTTTCAAAATTCAGTAGAGAAGATTTAGTTAAGGAATTGTCGAATATTATCGACACACAGCCAATAAATGATATCAGAAAAGATGTAGAAGCAATTAAAGCTGTTTTTTATAAAAAGCAAAAAGCCCTGAATGAACAGAAAAGAAAAGATTTTTTAGGTACGGGAGAGAATATTGAAGATTTTGTACTTGATGAAGATCCGGTTGAAACGGAATTAAAAGATTTATTTAAAAGATACAGAAGACTTAAAGCGGATTTTAACAAGCAACATGAGCAAGTTAAAGAAGTAAATCTTGAAAAGAAATATGCTATAATTGAGGAATTAAAAGAATTAGTTAACAAAGATGAATCAATAGGAGATACATTTAAGGAATTCAGAGACCTTCAGATAAAATGGAAAGAATTAGGCCAAGTTCCACAACAAAAGTTAAAAGATCTTTGGAATACATATCATCATCATGTAGAAAAATTTTACGATTATATTAATATTAATAAAGAACTCAGGGATTTAGATCTGAAAAAGAACCTTGAAGTTAAAATTGGTTTATGCGATAAAGCAGAGAAATTAGTTGAAGAACAATCTGTTGTTGCAGCATTTAAGTCATTACAGAAATTTCATAATCAGTGGAGAGAAGTTGGTCCTGTTCCAAATGAAGAAAAAGATGTTATTTGGGAGCGTTTTAAAGAAGCAACCAGAATTATTAATAAAAAGCATCAGGATTATTTCAAAGGACTTAAAGATGAACAAAAAAATAACCTTGAACGAAAAGAAGGTCTTTGTGTACAAGTAGAGGAGATGGTAATCAAGGAGAATAGTTCTCATAAAGAGTGGTCTGAGCAAACAAATGACATAATTGAAATTCAAAAAACATGGCGCACAATAGGATTTGCACCCAAAAAGGATAATAATAAAATTTACTCAAGATTTAGAAATGCTTGCGATAAGTTTTTCGGTAAGAAAAGAGAATTTTATGCTCAAAATAAAGAATTACAAGATGATAATTTAAATAAAAAGATAGAATTCTGTGAAAAAGCAGAATTATTGCAAGATAGTACTGACTGGAAGAAAACTACAAAGGAGTTAATAAATCTTCAGAATGAGTGGAAACAAGTTGGACCTGTTTCTAAGAAACAATCAGATAAAGTTTGGAAAAGGTTTAGAGCTGCTTGCGATCATTTTTTCAATAAAAAATCAGAGTATTATGCTAATATAGATCAGGAATACGATAAAAACCTGAAATTGAAGCAGGAAATTATTGAAAAGGTTAAATCTTATGAATTTACTTCTGATGTAAATATAAATTACGAAGCACTTAAAAAGTTTCAAGAAGAGTTTTCTGAAGTTGGATTTGTTCCTTACAAACTGAAAGATAAAATACAGAATGAATTTAGAGAAGAACTAAATAAGCAATTCGATAAATTAAAAGTTGGTGATACAGAAAAGAATTTGCTGAAATTTCAAACCAGACTTGAAACACTTCAGCATAAGCCAAAATCATTAGGAAAAATAAGACACGAGCGTGATAAGTTTTTCAATAAAATTAAAAAACTTGAAAGCAATATTTCTTTGTGGGAAAATAACATAGGGTTTTTTAATGCTGATTCTGAAGAGGCAAAGATAATGCTGAAGGATTATCATGAAAAGATTGAAAGTGCCAAAAAGGAAATTAATGTATTAGAAGAAAAAATCAGAATGATAGATAAATCTGATTCAGAATAAATAATTATAATAACATTTAAATAAATAGTTTTGTCAGCAACAAAATACATATTTGTAACAGGAGGTGTAACATCTTCATTGGGAAAAGGAATTATTTCAGCATCTCTCGCGAAATTATTGCAAGCTAGAGGATATTCTGTAACAATTCAAAAGCTGGATCCATATATTAATGTCGATCCCGGAACTTTAAACCCGTACGAGCATGGTGAATGCTATGTTACGGAAGATGGAGCAGAAACAGATCTTGACCTTGGCCATTACGAGAGGTTTATTAATTTGCCAACTACTCAGGCTAATAATGTTACAACCGGTAGAATATATCAAACAGTAATTAATAAAGAACGAAGAGGTGATTACCTTGGTAAAACTGTTCAGGTAATTCCGCATATTACAGATGAAATAAAACGAAATATCAAACTTCTTGGGAAAAAGTTTAATTACGATGTAGTTATTACTGAGATTGGAGGTACTGTTGGTGATATTGAATCACTTCCATATATTGAAGCTGTGCGTCAGTTAAAGTGGGAGTTAGGGCCGCAAAATAGCTTAGTCATTCATCTTACTCTAGTACCTTACCTTTCAGCATCAGGTGAATTGAAAACTAAACCAACTCAACATTCAGTTAAAGTAATGTTGGAAAATGGTATTCAACCAGATGTTTTAGTATTACGTACAGAACATCCTTTAACAGTTGATATTAGAAAAAAAGTAGCGTTATTCTGTAATGTTAATATTGAGTCGGTTATTCAATCAATAGATGTTTCTACAATATATGAAGTTCCCTTATTGATGAAAGAAGAGAAACTTGATGTAACTGTACTTAAAAAATTAAATTTACCTGAAAACGAAGAGCCTAAGCTTGAAAAATGGAAAAAGTTTATTGACAGGCTTAAAAATCCCAAAAAAGAAATCACGATTGGATTAGTAGGTAAATATATCGAACTTCAAGATTCATATAAATCTATTATTGAATCATTGGTACATGCAGGATCTGTAAATCAGTGTAAGGTTAAAATAGAAAGCATTCATTCAGAAAAGATCACTGAATCAAATGTTGCAGATAAATTAAAGAATGTACAAGGAATAATTGTTGCACCAGGATTTGGTCAAAGAGGTGTTGAAGGTAAAATTAGTGCAGTTAAATATGTTCGAGAAAACAATATTCCGTTTCTTGGAATTTGTCTTGGAATGCAGTGTGCGGTTATAGAATTTGCCAGAAATGTTCTCGGATTAACCGATGCTGATTCTTCTGAAATGAGCAGAACTACTAAAAATCCGGTTATTGACTTGATGGAGGAACAAAAAGGAGTAACGGAGAAAGGTGGAACAATGCGATTAGGTTCATACCCTTGTGATATTAAGAAAGATACAAAAGTCTTTGAAATATATAATAGTGAACATATAGAGGAAAGACACAGACATCGTTACGAGTTTAACGATAATTATATTGAAAAATTTGAAAAAGCCGGTATGAAACCAGCTGGACTAAATACGGATACTGGATTAGTTGAAATTATGGAAATACCTGAACACAGATGGTTTGTTGGTGTTCAGTTTCATCCTGAGTATAAAAGTACTGTTGTTAATCCACATCCTTTGTTTGTGAATTTTGTAAAGGAAATAAGTAAAGATTAAATTATAAATCAGAATAAATTAATAGAAAAGAATAAAATGGACAGGAATTCGATTATAGGAATTATAGTGATTGCGGGAATCTTCATTCTTTGGACAACCTTAAATAAGCCTTCGAAAGAGGAACAAGAGGCAGCTGATTATAAAAGAGATTCACTAGAGATAGTTCGCCAGCAACAAATTATACAACAAGAAACGGCGAAAGCAATAGAATTACAAAATACAAAAACTGAGAGTGTAGAATCTGGTGAGATAGCTGAAGAAAATTTTCAGAACCAATTTGGAAGCTTTGCGGGTGCTGCTGAAGGAACTCAGGAATTTACGGTAATAGAAAATGAACTACTCAAAATTAAAATTAGTAATAAGGGTGGAAGAATATATTCAGTTGAATTAAAAGATTATACAACTTATTCAAAGAAACCACTTATGCTTTTTGATGGTGACTCTACTGTTTTCGGATTAAACTTTTTCTCTGAAAATAGAAGTATCATAACAAATGATTTATTTTTTGTTCCGGTTGATAAAAACTCACAATCGGTTAAAATGCGTTTATATGCAGGCGAAGACAGATATATCGAGTATGTATACACTTTAAATCCTGAAAGTTATAAGGTCGACTTCGACATAAACTTTGTGGGTATAAACGAAGTAGTTGCCGGAAACCTTAGTGTAATTGACTTGAAATTCTCAATGTTTTCTCCTCAACAGGAAAAAGGTGCAAAGAATGAAAATATGTATACAACAATGGGGTATAAATATTATCAGGATGAGGTAAATACATTAACATCAAGAAGTAAAGATGAATCACGAGAAGAGTTAAATACAAAACTAAAATGGGTTTCATTTCAACAACAGTTTTTCTCAACAATCTTAGTTGCAGATAGCTATTTCACTAATGCAGTAATTGAGTTTAATAATATAGAAAATTCAGCAAAGTATTTAAAACATTTTAAATCTACTATTGGGATTCCATTTGAGTATAGTGCTAAATCAACAGTTCCTCTTTCTTTTTATTTTGGACCAAACCATTATACAACCCTAAAGAAACAGAAACTTGAGTTTGAAAAAATAATTCCACTTGGCTGGGGAATATTTGGATGGATAAACCGATTTGCTGTAATACCTGTTTTCAATTTTCTTGATAACTATATTGCAAATTATGGTTTAATAATATTAATACTTACAATCCTTATTAAATTGGTATTGTTCCCGTTAACATATAAATCATATTTGTCTACTGCTAAGATGCGTGTTCTTAAGCCTGAAATTGATGAAATAAATAAGAAGTTTCCTAAGAAAGAAGATGCAATGAAGAAGCAACAAGCTACAATGGCTACGTATAAAAAAGTAGGAGTGAACCCAATGGGTGGTTGTATTCCTATGGCTATACAGATGCCAATCTTATTTGCTATGTTCCGATTCTTTCCAACATCAATTGAGCTTAGACAAAAAGCATTTCTATGGGCAGATGATTTGTCATCATACGATTCAATATTTTCATGGGATATTGACATTCCATTAATTAGCAGTTTTTATGGTAACCATATAAGTCTATTTACCATTCTAATGGCTATAGCGCTTGTTTTCTCATCAAGACTAAATACTGGTCAGATGAATGATTCAAATCAGCAAATGCCTGGCATGAAATTTATGATGACTTATATGATGCCTGTAATGATGCTATTCTTCTTTAATAGATATGCAGCAGGATTAAGTTATTATTATTTCTTGTCGAATGTTATAACATTAGGTCAGACAGTATTTATTCGTCGTTTTGTAGATGATGATGCAATATTGAAGAAACTACATGAAAATAAGAAAAAGGTTGTTAAAAAGTCTAAATGGCAGGAGCGATTGGAGGCTGCTGCTAAAAAGAAAGGATATAAACCACCTAAAAAATAATATTATTGATTTCAGAAAAAGCTTCACATTTGTGAAGCTTTTCTTTTTAAAAAACTCATTATCAATAGTATATTTTCTACTGTTAAAAGATTAAAGAAAAATTTGTAAATAATTGCTTGGAATAGTTTGATTTTATTGGAAAATTAATATTTTTGCATCGCTAATAAAGTAACGTTCTTTTTAAAAAATGCCGATGTAGCTCAGTTGGTCAGAGCAGCTGATTTGTAATCAGCAGGTCGACGGTTCGAATCCGCCTATCGGCTCATTTTTTATTATTATTGTTGGGGAGATACCAAAGTGGCCAACTGGGGCAGACTGTAACTCTGCTGGCGTACGCCTTCGTAGGTTCGAATCCTGCTCTCCCCACAAAATACACATCAAGATTGCGGGAGTAGCTCAGTTGGTAGAGCATTAGCCTTCCAAGCTAAGGGTCGCGGATTCGAGTTCCGTCTCCCGCTCAAAATAAAAGATTGCCCTAAAGGCAATCTTTTTTTATTACATGAAATATTTCGTATACATATTAAAATCTGAAAGAATTGATAAGTTCTATATTGGACAAACTCAAGATGTTTCTGAAAGATTAAAAAGACATAATATAGGTCGTGAAAAATATACTTCAAAAGGAACGCCATGGACTTTAGAGTTTTTTATAAGCTGTAATACAAGATCCGAAGCCATAAAATTAGAACGAAAAATAAAAAATTTTAAGAGTCAGAAAAGAATCTTGGAATTTATTGAGAATGAATTCAGTGAAGGTCGCGGATCCCGAAAAATTGAAAATCTTTGATTTTCTTTATTTTTCGAGGATGCACGAATTTTTAAATAAGTGAAACTTACTAAAATTCGGTATTCGAGTTCCGTCTCCCGCTCAAAATAAAAGATTGCCCTAAAGGCAATCTTTTTTTATACATGAAATATTATATATATGAAAATTAGGAATTAACGTCCATGTCAAAAAATAAAAGCCGGTTCATAATATTATGAACTGGCTTTCTTATTTTAATAAGGATTTAATTATTCTTTAAGCTGTTCCATATCTAATTGCAATTGCGCCATTTTAATTGCAGTAATAGCTGCTTCGTCACCTTTATTTCCATGTTTCCCTCCTGAACGATCAATGGCTTGTTGTAGATTATTTGTTGTTAAAACACCAAAAATAAAAGGAATATTATGCTCAAGATTAAGCTCGGTAATTCCATGTGTTACGCTTCGACAAACAAAATCAAAATGTGGAGTTTCTCCTTGAATTACACAACCTAAACATATTACTGCATCTAAATCGGCATATTCAGCCATAAATTGGGCTCCAAGAGTTAATTCAACAGTACCTGGTACATATTTCCTAAGTATGTTTTCTTCTTTAGCACCATGCTTTAATAAAGTTTCAAAAGCTCCTTTTAGCAATGCGTTGGTAATTTCTCTATTCCATTCAGCTGTAACAATACCAAACTTCATATCGCTGGCCGATGGTACTGATTTTATATCGTAATCTGATAAGTTTTTAAGATTTGTAGCCATTTTTCAATTGTTTAATTTCAACAAAGTTAAGTTTTATGTATAAAAAAATCCTGATAAATCAGGATTTTTAATATATTGTGAATTGATTTTTATTACATAACCAACATTTCAACTCTTGCTATATATTTTGCAATTTGTCTTCCTTCAGTACTATTTGGAAAATCTTTTTCAATTCTTTTATAAACCTCAAGTGCTTTTTTATACTCTGTAGTTTGTTCGTAAACAAAACCAAGTTTCATTAAATATACAGGAGTTGTAAAGTTGTTTTCAGAAATATTTACAGCTTTCTTATAAAAAACTAAAGCATCATCAATGTTATCTAATTCAAGATAAGCATCTCCAATTGCACCGTAAGCAATAGGAGCAATCATTTTATCGTCTGATTCAAATTGTTTGAGATAGTCAATAGCATCTTCATATTGTCCTAAATGTAAATAACAAATTCCGCTATAATAATTAGCTAAATTAGCTGATTTAGTAATGCTATATTCATCAATAATATCAAGAAACCCAAGATAGTTTCCATCACCCATTAAAGCTAAGTTGAATGAATCTTTAGCAAAATGTTGTTCTGCCATCCATATTTGTGATTTTGCTTCGTTTTCTTTTGGTGTAACAACAAAACGTTTATATCCTAAATAACCACCAACTATTATTATAATAGCTAAAACAATTATGGTTAAACTTTTCTGATTTTCCTCAATGTAATGCTCTGTTTTACTTAATGCATTTTCAACTGATTCAAACTGATCCTGATTTGCTTCTTTCTTTTTACTCATTATTATCGTGTAATTAAAATATTATCCTTAAAACATTTGAACCGCAAATGTAATTCTTTTGGGGAATTTTTAAAATATTTTGTTTATAAAAATTGATATTTATTGAAAGCTTCATTTTTAATTTAATAGAATAATAAGAATCTTTGCATATAAATTCACAAACAAGATGTATTTACAGGATTTATCACTTATTAATTTCAAAAATTATAGTCAGTCAGATTTAAGTTTTTCACCAAAAATAAACTGTTTTATTGGGCAAAATGGTGTTGGTAAAACAAATTTGTTAGATGCTATTTATTATTTGTCGATGTGTAAGAGCTATTTAAATCCTATTGATAGTCAGAATGTAAAATACGACGAAGATTTTTTTGTAATTCAAGGTGATTATTCTTTGAAAGGTAAACATGAAAATGTTTATTGTGGATTAAAGAAAAACAAGAAGAAGCAATTTAAAAGGAATAAAAAGGAATATCAAAAACTTTCAGATCATATTGGGTTGTTACCTATTGTTATAATTTCACCTCTCGATATTAGCTTAATTACAGAAGGTAGCGATGAACGAAGGAAATTTATGGATAGCGTTATTTCTCAATACGATAAGGAATATCTTGATAATTTAATTCGTTACAACAGGGCTTTGCAGCAGAGAAATAAGTTATTAAAAGATTTTTTTCAAAGCAGATCTTTTGATCAGGATTCGATTGAAGTATGGGACGAACAGTTAGTCATGTTAGGAGAGAAGATACATGCTGTCAGAGTTAAATTTGTTGAAGAATTAATACCTGTTTTTCAAGATTATTATACTCGTATTTCGGGAAACAAAGAGCAGGTGCAGTTGGTATATGATTCGCAATTACACGAAGGAGAATACAGACAATTGCTGAAAGATGTTATTGATAAAGATAGGATTGTACAACATACAACAGTTGGAGTGCATAAAGATGACCTTATTCTTACACTTGAAAAATATCCTATTAAAAAGGCAGGTTCACAAGGTCAACAGAAAACATTTCTTGTTTCTTTAAAACTTGCTCAGTTTGATTTTATTAAACAGATTAGTGGTCTAAAACCTATATTGCTTTTAGATGATATTTTTGATAAGTTTGATAGAGATAGAGTAAAGCAGATAATTGAATTAGTAGCTGAAAATCATTTCGGGCAAATATTTATAACAGATACCAGTGAAGACCGTTTAGGAACTATTCTTAAAGAAATTAATATTCAACACAATCTATTTATAATTGATTCAGAAGAAAATATACAAATTAAGAAAGCCGATTAATTAGAACTTAACATGCGGAAAAAAAACACTCAAAAAATTGAAGAGGTTATAAATGAATATCTCAAAGCTTTCAAAATTGATGATAAGCTGAAGGAAGCTAAGCTGATTAGGTCTTGGGACGAGGTAGTTGGTAAAACAATAGCAAGATCTACAAGTAATATTTATATAAAAAACAGAAAATTATTTGTAAAACTTAATTCATCAGTAATACGAAATGAACTTTTTATGCTGCGCGATGGTTTAAAAAAAGCATTAAACGATAAAGTTGGGGAAAGTATTATTGATGAAATTATTCTGAAATAGAATTAATTTATTTTTTTAAAATCTCAACTCTTTTTTTTATCATTTCCAGATGGTCTTCTTCAGATATATTAGGATCTTTTAAGTCGTTAAACTTTTGACAAGGTAACTCTTTACAATCACCACAACTTTTATAATTTCTGATGTTTATAGAGCAATCAAATAATGGGCAAGTACCACCCGGAATTACTTCTTTTGCCCAAAATGTTTTTCCACTGACTTTGTAACAACCAGCACATGTTTTATTATAAAACTCACATTCATTACAAATTAATCCGCAAGCTGATATATTCATTTCTATCAGTTTATATTTAAATTCTTAACTTTTAAACTTCAAACTAATGTTTAATACCTTTCTCGTTGATTAAAAAAGAAATCGGCTTCGCGTTTTGCATTTTCAGGAGAATCGGCCCCATGAATAGCATTTTTTTGGAGCGATTCAGCAAATCGTTTCCGAACAGTTCCCTCTTCTGCCATTTCAGGATTTGTATTTCCAATTAATTTTCGAAAATCTTCAATTGCATTTTCTTTTTCAAGCAATAAAGCAATAATTGATCCTGAAGACATGAATTCGCAAAGATCATCATAGAATTCTTTACCTCTGTGCATTTCATAAAATCGTTCCGCTTCTTCTTTTGTTAATTTGGTTGATCTAATGGCAGAAATCCTGAAATCAGCTTGGTTTATCATTGCTAAAATAGGTCCTACATGATTTTTTCTACAAGCCGACGGCTTTATCATTGCAAGTGTGTATCCTAAAGGCATAATTGTATATTTTTAATGATTAAACTAAGTTATAATTTTTTTAGTATTAACTTAAATTCTGAACAGATTATTTTATCTTTGATTCAAAAGTTAAAAACAAATCCATTGAAACAAATTTCAAAAGAAGATATAAACGAACTAAAGGAACTTATTGTTCAATCAGAAAATCCTTTAATTATAACACATTACAATCCTGATGGCGACGCAATGGGTTCATCTCTTGCATTTTATCATTATTTAGTGAAAAAAGGAAAAGATCCTGTAATAGTTACACCAAACGATTATCCTGAATTTTTGCATTGGTTACCCGGAAACGATAAAGTTGTTGTTTATAAAAGAAACAATGGCACTGTGTTGAATGCAATAAAAAATGCTGATGTTGTTTTTTTATTGGATTTTAACGATCCTGAGCGTACTGAAGGACTAGAAAAGTATATAATTGAAACCGAAGCAACAAAAGTTCTCATAGATCATCATCCTGAACCAGCAAACTTTGCCGATTTAGTTTTTTCTGATACTGGTTTTAGCTCCACAGCTGAACTTGTTTATAAAATAATTGAAGATCTTAACGATTACGGTATTATTGATAGTGATATTGCAGAATGTATTTATACAGGTATTATGACTGATACAGGTTCGTTTAATTATAATTCATCAAATCCGGAAACCTATTATGTAGTTTCAAAACTTCTTGAAAAGGGTATTGATAAAGATAAGATTTACGATAAGATTTATGATAATTACTCAGCGGATCGAATGCGCTTACTTGGTTATTGTCTGAACAAAAAAATGGAAGTTTTTCCTGAATATGATACTGCTTTTATTTCAATCAGCAAAGAAGAACAAAAAGAGTTTAATTTTTCTCCGGGTGATTCAGAAGGGTTTGTAAATTATCCACTATCAATAAAAGGAATTCGGTTTACTGCTATTTTTATTGAAAAAGGCAATCATACTAAAATATCATTTAGATCAAAAGGAGATTTTCCGGCAAATGAGTTTGCCGAGAAACATTTTAAAGGCGGAGGGCACAGAAACGCTTCAGGAGGTCACTCAGATGATTCTCTTAAAGACACAATTGAAAAGTTTAAAACACTTTTACCTCAATATTTAAAAAAGTAAGTGATGGTTTGTAAGCGTTTTATAATGAGAAGTTTTATTTTTATCTTTATAATAATTTTCTTTTCTTGTAATAGAGAAAAAAGTAATGAAAAAAGATTTGTAATAAAGCATACAAAAGAATCATTACAAGAAGTTAATAAGTTATTAGTTGATAAGGATACAGAAATAATTGAAAATTATATCAAACGAAGAGGATGGGATATGGCAGTTACTGAAACAGGACTGTGGTACGAAATTTATGAAAAAGGGAATGGTATTGAAATTAAAAGAAATGATCTAATAACTTATAATTACAGTGTTTGGTTATTGGATGGTACTTTATGCTATACGTCTGATAGCCTTGGAGCAGGTTCGTTCATTGTTGGGAAAGGGAGAGTAGAGTCAGGTTTGGAAGAAGGTGTTTTAATGCTTAATATAGGTAGTAAGTCAAGATTCATAATGCCACCTCATTTGGCACATGGCTTAATTGGCGATGAAAATAGGATACCTGCAAGGGCAACTTTAATATATGATGTTGAAATAATAGATATACAGAATTAATACATTTTGCATGATGATTAAAAAAACTTCTCTGATTATTATTGTGATTCTCATGGCATTAAGCTCATGTAATACTTCTAAATATAAAGGCTATTCCAGAACAAAATCAGGAATTTATTATAAGTTGATTCAGTTTGGTGAAAGTACAGAAAAAGCAAAGCAAGGAGATTATATAACAGTCGATATTTCTTATAAAACAATTCTTGATTCAGTATTTTTCGAAGGAAGAAGAAAGTTAATGTTAACAGAACCTGCTTTTCCGGGATCAATTGATGAGTGTTTTTTAATGCTTGCTAAAGATGAAAGAGCATCATTTATTATTTCAGCTAACGATTTTTTTAGAAAAACAATAGAAACAACGCTGCCGGCTTTTATTCAGCCTGAAGATCCTATGAAAGTAGAAGTTGATGTTATTGATATTCAGACTGAGGAGGAGTATATAATGGAGAAAGAGGCATTTCTGCATTGGATAGAAGATTTTGGAGATTATGAAAAAGTAATATTGAGACAGTATATTGATAATGAAAAAGTAGAAATTGAACCTACAGAATCAGGTTTATTTCATATTATACTTAATAAAGGTAATGACGAAAAAGTATTTCTGGGAGATACGGTTACAGTTCATTATGAGGGTAAGTTTCTGAATGGAAAATTCTTTGATTCTACAAAAAGAAGAAACTCTCCATTTCAGTTTGTTTATGGTAAAAAATGGCAGGTTATTGAAGGAATGGAAGAAGCAATTGGTAGAATGACTGAAGGAGAAAAGGCATTATTTATTATCCCTTCACAAATTGGGTTTGGAGAAACAGGATCATCAACAGGAATAATTCCACCTTATACATCTACATTATTTGAAGTTGAACTGTTGGATGTTATCCCTGGTCCGCGAAAAGAAAATATGGATCTAAACAAATACGATTAAAAAAAGCCGGAGTTAAATCCGGCTATCTTTTTAATAATGCTTATAATCAAATCTGTATTGTATCTTGTAACGATAAAGAGCATAATATACTTCTACTCTTTCAAGAATTCCTTTTTTATCGTAAAAATAGGTCTTACTTGAATTCTCATTTGGATTATCATCATACCACTCTTCAGAAATTAAATTCCCATTTGAATCATAGTTATAAATGTTGCTTACATAAATATTTTCTTTCGGCTCTTCTTTAAGAATTTTAACTAAATTTCTGCTTTGATCATATTTATACTCTTCTCTATATCTAAAATTCTCAAGTACATACTTTGTTTTATCCTGAACTAAATTATTCTTGAAAGTGTACAGATATTTCTCTTTAATTTCTCCATTAGCATCGTATTCTGTACTTTCAATGATATTATCATTATTATCATATTTATTAATTATTTTTCCAATATTATTCTCTTGTTCATCTATTATAGAAATTTCACAAATTTTTCCCTTATAATTAAAAACTCGATGATGTTCAATATTGCCAAAAACATCTGATCTTTTTATTTCAGTTATTCTGTTTTTGTCATCATAACTATATTTAATAATCTGATAATCTGTTCCATTATATCTTTCTTCTCTTATTTTCCTCTTTGAATTATCATAAGTAATATTTTGTTTAAACATTACTTTTGATTCGTCACCCTTATAATTAACATATTCAACCTTATTATCGTCCTCATCATATTTGTAACTAAGTTTTTGATCAACATTTCCTGCCTGATAATAAATCTCCTCAATTACATTCCCATTATGGTCAAACTTCTTAGTGAAGTTTTTATAACCATCCCTTTTGGGTTTTCCTTTTACATATTTATGATTCCATTGAACCTGCGACTGTATTCTATTTTTAGAAAGATTCTCTTTCCATTTTTTTTCTCCAGGTTCCTGACCAAGAACCTGTGCCAGAGAAAAAATAAATAGTATAAAAATTGTAAGTTTTTTCATTTCTACTTTCAGAGTTAGCTCAGAATTTGTATTCCAAAGTTACTAAAATAAACAATACTTTATTAATTATAAAATACCATTCAAAAATCGTGCTTATTTTTAAACGATTAATATTTAAAATAGTTCTATTTAACAATTATTTTAATGTAAATAATAATGAATTAATTGACTTCACTCATTGTTTGTTATAACTTACTTAATTAAACTATTGAAATGTAAACTGTTAGAAGTCTGATTTAAAGTGAAGTTGCTCTTTCCGCTTAATAGCAAGTACTGATCAAAAGAATCAAAACAGAAATAACAATATAAAATATATATACTATGGTACGAAAAACTGGTAGTTTCTTTATTGTGCTAATATTATTATTAATAAGCAGTACAATGTTTGGACAAAATGTAGCCGTAACTGATGACAATATCTACGTTGCAGATACAACTGCAATGCTCGATGTGAAATCTGTTACAAAGGGTTTGTTAATTCCAAGATTAACAAGCATACAAAGAACTGATATTATTAATCCTGCAACCGGGTTATTGGTTTTTGATACAAACGAAACGGCTTTTTATTTCTATGATTGTTCCGCATGGGTAAATTTATCAAAAGGACAAATCTGGACTATAGATTCCGATTATGTTTTATTATCGGATACAACTGCAAGAGTAGGAATCGGAACAAATACACCAAATAGTAAACTGGAAGTAAAAGCCGATGCATCTTTTTCAAGCACAGACACCTTGTTTGCAGTGAAGGATAAAGACGGAAATATTGTATTTGCTGTATTCCCTGATGGAGCAAAGGTATATGTAAATACAGAAAGTAAAGGTACAGTTGGTGGTTTTGCAGTAAGCGGTCGCTCGCCAACAAAAGCCATAGAAGAAGATTACTTCATAGTAACACCCGATAGTACAAGAGTTTGGATAAGAGAGGATTCTGTAAAAGGTACTGTTGGAGGTTTTGCTGTGAGTGGTAGAAGTCCGACAAAAGGAATTGTTAATGATTATTTTATTTCTACAGCCGATAGCACAAGAATTTATGTAAATGATTCTGTTTCTGCAAAAGGAACGGTAGGAGGATTTGCTGTAAGTGGTCGTTCTCCAACTAAAGGCCTTTCCGGTGAATATCTTGTAGTTACAATAGATAGCACGCGTATTTATGTAAACGATACTTCATTGAGTAAGGGTACAGTAGGAGGATTTGCAGTAAGTGGAAGAAGTCCAACAAAAGCTGGATCAAAAAAATTCATGGATATGACCAAAGAAAATTATTTTATTGGTCACGAAAGTGGACAAAAAAATATTGATGGCTTGTATAATTCTTTTATGGGTTATGAAAGTGGTTTCAACAATCAATCTGGAAGTAATAATTCATTTATTGGTTTCAGGACAGGTTATAATAATCTTTCAGGTAATAATAATACTTTCTTAGGTGATTCGAGCGGGTTTAGTAATACATATGGGTTTGGAAATCTTTTCGTAGGTAAAAACAGCGGTATTTCTAATGACGATGGTAGTTATAATTCATTTATTGGTTATGCAAGCGGGTATTCTAACACAATAGGAGTAAGTAACTCCTTTGTCGGTAGTTATTCAGGATATTCAAATGTGGATGGTAATTATAATTCATTTGTAGGAGAATCAGCTGGTTTAAATAATATAAGTGGTGAGGGAAACTCATTTGTAGGGATCGATGCAGGTTATAAAAATACAGATGGAAATTATAATTCGTATTTGGGTTATCAAACAGGTTATAATAATGTATCAGGAGGAACAAATGTTTTCATAGGTTATCAAAGTGGTTTCCTAAATACAGCAAGTAATAATTGTTTTATAGGATTTGAGAGCGGATTTGGTAATACAACCGGATCTTCGAATATATTTCTTGGTTATTTAAGCGGTAATTTAAATTCTGAGGGAAGTGAAAATGTTTTTATTGGTTCCGAAAGCGGTTTTAGTAATGACGATGCTGATTATAACATTTTTATAGGTAATCAGAGTGGTTATTCAAATACTACAGGATCATTTAATTCTTTTATAGGCTATCAGGCAGGACAACAAAATACAAGTGGGTTACAAAATGTATTTATAGGACCTTTGGCAGGACATCAAAATAAAGAAGGATCATTTAATGTATTTATAGGTCGAAGTGCAGGAGAAAAAAATAATGCAAATTTTAATGTGTTTTTGGGCTACTTAGCTGGAACTAAAAATACAACCGGAAGTCAAAATATATTTGTTGGTTACCAAGCTGGTTTAAATGATACAACAGGAAGTAATAACTTATTTCTTGGATATGAATCAGGATATTCAAATAGTTCAGGAATTAGGAATATTTTTTTAGGGAACTTAGCCGGATACTCAAACACAACAGGGAAAGATAATGTATTTATGGGTCTATCCGCAGGATATAATAATACTATTGCTGATAGAAATATTTGTATTGGGTTTTATGCTGGTTTTAATAATACAGAGGGGTATGAAAATGTTTTTATTGGAAGCGCTGCAGGGCAATCAAATACTTTAGGTTACAAAAATGTATTTATTGGAGACCAAGCAGGATATAAAAATACCTCCGGAATTAACAATTTATTTTTAGGGCATTATACAGGTCATAGTAATACTACTGGTGAGAGTAATATATTCTTAGGACCACAAACCGGTTTTAATAATATTTCTGGTTTTAATAATGTTTTTATGGGATATTATTCAGGATATAATAATACTTCAGGTTCAGAAAATATTTTCTTTGGAAATAATTCAGGTTATTCAGATACAAGCGGTGTTGATAATGTTTTTATTGGACAAAAGGCGGGATACTTACATAAAAGCGGGGAAGGAAATATTTTTTTAGGAAGGAATGCAGGAAATAGTAATAAAACCGGTGACAGGAATGTGTGTATAGGTTATTATGCAGGATTTTCAAATTTAGGTTCTCAAAAACTTTATATCGATGTTAATGGTTCTGATTCAACCCACGCACTTATTTTTGGTGATTTTAATTCTTATTATCTAAGAGTAAATGATAAATTAGGTATTGGTAGAAACCCTGAAACGAATCAGTTAGAAGTTGAGGGAGAAGCTTCAAAAACTACAGCTGGTGATTGGTTAACTAATTCTGATGCCAGAATAAAAACCGATATCCAAGATATAAATAATGCTTACGAAAAAGTTTTACAATTAAGACCTGTAAAGTTTAAATATACAGATGAATATCGTTTAAAACACCAAAATATTGAAGATAAATTCTATTACAATTTTATTGCTCAGGAATATGAAAAAGTTTTTCCAGAGTCTGTAAAGGGAAGTGGAGAGTATTTAGAAGATGACGAGCAAGAAATACTTCAGTTAGATTCTTATAATGCTCAAATATTTACCATTAAAGCTGTTCAGGAACTAATTGAAGAAAATAAAGAATTAAGAAAAGAAAATGACGAGATTAAAATCCGATTAAATGAGATTGAAAAATTATTAAAGAAAGAATCAAAACAAAAATAACAATATAAAATTATATCCTATGGTACGAAAAGTTGGTAGTTTCTTTATTGTGCTAATATTAGTATTATTGGCAAGCAATACAACAATCGGTCAAAATGTAGCTATCACTGATGATAATAGCTACATTGCAGATACAACTGCAATGCTCGATGTGAAATCTGTTACAAAGGGTTTGTTAATTCCAAGATTAACAAGTACACAAAGAAATGATATTATTAATCCTGCAACTGGATTATTGGTTTTTGATATTAATGAATCTGTATTTTATTATTATGATGGTTCCGTTTGGGTAAATTTATCAAAGGGACAAATCTGGACAGTAGATTCCGATTATATTTTATTATCGGATACAACTGCAAGAGTGGGAATTGGTACATACACGCCAAACAGTAAACTGGAAGTAAAAGCTGATGCTTCATTTACGGAAAATGATACGCTGTTTGCAGTGAAAGATAAAGATGGCAATATTGTTTTTGCAGTATTTCCAGATGGTGCTAAAGTTTATGTAAATACAGAAAACAAAGGAACTGTTGGAGGTTTTGCGGTTAGCGGTCGTTCACCCACAAAAGCTACTGAAGAAGATTATTTTAAAGTTACACCAGATAGTACAAGAGTCTGGATAACAGAAGATGCAGCAAAAGGAACTGTAGGAGGTTTTGCAGTTAGTGGACGTAGCCCAACAAAGGGTGTTGTAACTGATTATTTTATTTCTACAGCAGATAGTACAAGAATTTATATAAATGATACTATTACAGCAAAAGGAAGAGTTGGAGGCTTTGCTGTTAGCGGAAGAAGTCCTACAAAAGGCGCTGGAAATGATTATTTTATTTCTACTCCAGATAGTACAAGAATTTATGTGAATGATTCAGTATCAACAAAAGGTCGTGTCGGAGGATTTGCCGTTAGTGGTCGTTCACCCACAAAAGGTGTTTTAAACGATTATTTTTTATCAACAGCTGATAGTACAAGAATTTATGTAAACGATTCAGTAACTGCAAAGGGAACTGTCGGAGGTTTTGCAGTCAGTGGCAGAAGTCCTACAAAGAATGGCCCTGTAAAATTTATGGATATGACCAAACAAAATTATTTTATTGGTCACGAAAGTGGGCAAAAAAATACAGATGGTTTGTATAACTCCTTTATGGGTTACGAAAGTGGATATAGCAACTTAACAGGTAGCAATAATTCATTTATAGGCTATAGATCTGGTTACAGTAATGAATACGGTGATGATAATACTTTTTTAGGAGATTCAAGCGGGTTTTATAATAATGATGGTTCAGGAAATCTCTTTGTAGGTAAAAATAGCGGTATAGCAAATGTTCATGGAAACTATAATTCATTTGTAGGTTATAGAAGTGGGGCAAACAATACAACTGGTTTAAACAATACTTTTATTGGAACAAATTCAGGGTATAACAACTTATTCGGTGATCATAATACTTTTATTGGAGACCATTCAGGTTATAAAACCACTCAAGGGAACTATAATGTTTTTATTGGAACAGATGCAGGGTATGATAATGTTTTAGGTTATTGGAATGTATTTATTGGTGAAAAAGCCGGCTACAAAAATAAAGCAAATAATAATGTATTTGTTGGCAGATTAGCAGGGTATAATAATATAAATGCGGTAGGTAATACATTTGTAGGAATGCAGGCAGGTTACAATAATATTGATGCAAACTTTAATACATTTTTAGGGTTACAAGCAGGTTATAGCAATACAACTGCAAGTGATAATACATTTTTAGGAAGATCATCTGGCTGGAATAATACAACTGGAGAGAGGAATACCTTTGTTGGACAACAAGCCGGTTTTAGTAATACAGAAGCAAGGGACAATACCTTTGTTGGACAACAAGCCGGATATAGTAATACAGCTAATGAAAATACATTTGTAGGAAGTTTTGCCGGATATAAAAATACTATTGGTATCGGAAATACATATATTGGTTACAATAGTGGAACAAATAATATTGGAGGTTATTATAATACAGCAATTGGGACTTCCAGCGGTAATAGTATTAGCACTGGAATCCGTAATGTTTTTCTTGGTTTTCAATCAGGATATTCTGAGACAGGTTCTTATAAATTATATATTGAAAGTTCAAACGCTAATCAAACAAACGCATTAATTTACGGTGAATTTGATAATGATAATTTAAGATTCAATGCAAGTGTAGGAATCGGAACCTCAGAATATGGTGGAGGAACCAGAGTACTCTCAATATATAATGGGATAATTCCATCAAGTTCAATTACAAACGGTGTTATACTTTATACTGAAGATGTATCACTTTCCTCTGAATTAAAAGTAAGAGATGAAGCAGGAAATGTAACAACACTATCCCCACATAATTTTAGTTTTACTAAAAAATCCGAACCTATGTCATGGTCCTTTTACAGTGAGAATCATGTGATCAATCAAATGATTAATGTGGACATGCTCAAAGCAATTCGAATAATTGAATCTTTAAGTGGAGAAAAATTGGCATTTATAAATGATTTTAAAGGAAATGAAGTTCAAAACAATTATAACTATGAAATTTCATTGAAAGAAACTGTAATTAAGCAACAAAAACAACTTGATGAAAAAGACAATCAAATTAAAGAATTAGAGAAAAGGTTGGAAAATATTGAGAAAGATTTTAATGACAGATTAAAAGCGTTGGAAGAAAAAATAAAGGAATGATCAATGAAACATATGAATGTGATTCTTTTAAAGATATTTCATTCAAAACCAAAACAAAATAACCATGAAAAATATAGTTTTGACTATTTTGATAGTCTAATCTTCATTATTTCCGATTTTTGGACAAGGAGTAAAATCTCGGATAATAAAAATTAGGGATCACTTGATGAATCTGCAGTTTTAGAAATTTAATCTAATTCTAAAGGATTATTAACCCAAGATTATCAAAAGCATAATATAATAATGCAATAGGTAATATTTCCATGCAAGACAATACTTCAGGTAGTTATAATACAGCAATCGGGTTATTCTCATTATATCATAACAAAGCAAATATCGGATCAGTTGCTTATGGTTATGGGGCAATGCAGTATGCAGATGACCGGGTATCTGGACTGGAAACATATAATACTGCGATTGGTTACCAATCTCTTCGAGGAAGTACTACAGCAACTAATAATACTGGAAGATACAATACAGCCTTAGGTAATAAAACTCTTTATGCTAACACTTCAGGTTATGCAAATACTGCTGGTGGTTACGTCGCATTATATAGTAACACAACAGGATATTGGAATACTGCAAATGGATATTTTTCACTTTTTGCCAATACAACAGGGCTTAGAAATACTGGAAATGGGTCTTATTCACTTAGAGATAATTCAACCGGAAGATATAATACAGCAAGTGGTGCTTACGCACTTGAAAATAACACTACAGGTTATTATAATACTGCTATAGGATATACTGCATATAGCACAGGTACAGCTTATTCTAATTCTACAGCACTTGGATATGATGCGGAACCTGGAACTTCTAACAGAATAAGGTTGGGAAACGATGCTATAACATGGATTGGAGGTCATTCAGCTTGGTACAATACATCTGATGCGAGAGCTAAAAGTAATATAAATGAAGATGTTAAGGGTTTGGATTTTATTTTGAATTTACGCCCTGTAACCTTCTTTTTTGATGTAGCTAAAACAGAAATGCTAATTGGAAAAGTTGATTCAAGCTATTATGCCGAAAAATATGATATTGAGAAAATAAAGCAAAGTGGTTTTTTGGCGCAAGAAGTAGAGCAGGCAGCAATTAATGCAGGTTATGATTTTAGTGGTGTAAGTAAACCAAAAGGCGATGTAAAGTATTACAGCCTGGCTTATTCTGAGTTTGTTGTTCCGTTGGTAAAAGGAATGCAGGAACAGCAAGTAATAATTGAAGAACAACAAAATGAAATTTTAGAACTAAAAGCCAGACTGTCTGAAATAGAGCGTGTTTTATTAAACAAAGAAGATTAATAACTAATAAATCTGTACTGATATTAAATTATTGGTCATTTATCAAAAGCTGCATACTTCAATTGTGAAGTACGCAGCTTTTTTGTAAATTAAGCTGCATTCCAATTTTAACATTCATGCAATAAATGTCATATTGAACAAGAAGAATAGATAATTATATTTAATAAAGAATAAAACACAAAAAATATAAATTAAAAAT
>DAOUTQ010000203.1 GCA_030668615.1 Bacteroidales bacterium
TGCATTAGGTTGTGACCTTTCATTGGTTTATCCAAATACATTGTATGCATACAAGGAACATCGAAACCAGTAAGCCACATATCACAAACGATAACCAATTTAAGTTCATTCTGTGCATCTTTCATTCGATCAGCAAGCATTTTTCTTTGTTGCTTTGTAGTATGATGTTTTGACATTTTCGGACCATCAGAAGATGCAGCTGTCATAACCACTTTAATTTCTCCTTTATCTAAATCATCAGAATGCCATTCTGGTTTTAAATGGATTATTTGCTCGTATAAATTGGCTGCGATTCTGCGCGACATGGTAACGATCATCGCTTTACCATTCGAAACTTCCTGTCGAGCTTCGAAATGATTCACCATATCACGAGCAATGTTTTTCAAACGATTTTCACTCCCAACCAAAGCTTCTAATTGAGTCCATTTGGCTTTTGCTTTTTGTGGATCGCTTAGATCATCCTGAGATAGTTCTTCGTCTAAATCTTCAACCAATTGTTTTCCTTCTTCACTTAAATTGACTTTTGCCAAACGACTTTCATAATAGATACGAACTGTTGCGCCATCTTCAACTGCTTGTGCTATATCATAAATATCAATATAATTACCAAAAACTGCGGGAGTATTTACATCAGTTCCTTCAATTGGCGTTCCTGTAAATCCAAGATATGTTGCTTTTGGCAATGCATCACGCATGTATTTAGCGAAACCATACACTATCTTTTTACCTACAACATTTCCCTGCGAATCTTTATCGTCGATAGTTTTTGCTCTAAAACCGTATTGTGTTCTGTGTGCTTCATCAGCAATTACAACAATGTTTTTGCGTTGTGAAAGTTCTTCGTACACATTGCCATTTTCGGGTTGAAACTTCTGAATAGTTGTAAAAATAACACCACCCGAAGCCACTTTCAATAACTCTTTTAAATTCTGCCTGTTTTCAACTTGTTTTGGTTCTTGTCTTAACAATTGTGTTGATGCTGCAAAAGTATCAAATAGCTGATCGTCTAAATCGTTGCGATCAGTAATGATTAATATGGTTGGATTATCCAATTCAAGGACAATCTTACCTGTATAAAATACCATGGATAACGATTTGCCACTACCCTGAGTATGCCAAACAACTCCACCTTTTTGGTCGCCTACAGCTTGATTTTTTACACCAACCAAACCATAACTTTCGGGAGATTCGAGTAATGTGTTATTATGATCTATCGTCGAATAACCTGAAGCACGCATGGTAGATTCCACAGTTGCATTAACTGCATAATACTGATGATAAGCAGCTATCTTTTTAACTGTTGTAATGCTTGTTATTTCTGTTTTAAGGTCTTCCTTTTTCGATTTTTCGAAAACAATAAAATGGCGAATTAAATCCAATAAGGTTTGTTTGTTAAGCATGCCTTTTATGAGCGTTTCCATTTGACCGACCAAATGCGAAGCTTCTTGTTTTCCGTCAGCTGATTTCCAAGCCATAAAACGGTTTATATCGGCTGATAGTGAACCTGCTTTTGCTTCCAGTCCATCGGAAATAATGTTAAATGCATTGTATGTAAAAAGACCAGAAATCTGAGATTTATAGGTTTCTAATTGTTTGAATGCCGATTTTATGGTTGCCGTTTCGTCTGCCGCATTTTTCAGTTCCATAACAACCAATGGCATACCATTTACAAACAAAATAACATCGGGTCGTTTGTGATGCTCGTTTTCAATAACTGTAAACTGATTTGCAACAACAAACTCATTATTTTCTGGATTATTAAAATCTATTAACCAAACCAAATCGCCTCTTTGATGACCATCTTTTTGATAATGAACCGTTATACCTTCTGTTAAATAACGGTGAAACTCTTCGTTATTGACTAATAATTCAGGTGAATGAATGCGTTGAATAACTTTTAAAGCTTCCTGTTGAGCATCTGCCGGAATTGTTGGATTGATTTTACGAATGGCATTTTGTAAACGTTCAGTTAACAAAACTTCATCATAGCTATTTCGTTCCGGATTTTCTCCATCGGGGGCAATATCAGGAGCATAGATGTATTGAAAACCTTGTTTTTCCAATAATTCTATGGCTAATTGTTCTATGTCGGATTCGGTTATTCTGGTCATTATTTATTTTTCATCAATTCTTTATATTAGATAATTAGCAAAAACGGTAATCTTCATTGCCGAAATTGCCGTTTTTTTATAATAAAATTACTGAAGTAGAAAAAACGGCAATAAAAACGGCAATTAGCATTACCGAAATTGCCGTTTTATTCAATCCATACATAACTGGTTCCTTCCTTTTTGGCTAAGTTATTGTCAACTAATGCTGTTAAATGGTTACGAGCCTGGCGTTCTTTTAAGCCAGAAAGACTCATGTATTGTTTGGTCGTTAACCGTTTGTGTTCTTTTAAAATAGCCAAACCAGGTAAGTCTGCCTTACTAATAGTTTGTTTTTCAGGATTAACTTTTCTATATAGTGTAGTTTTTAGCGTATTATTATCCAAGCTGAAGATAGGTTTTGGCAATCCATAACTTTCTAATTTACTTAACTCCTCCATGCCAAAGCCACGCTCTTCAATAAATCCCATTTCGAAAAATATGTGTGCTATTTTAGCATTTCGGCTAAAGGATGGAGCTGTAAAGCTATTGAGTTGTTCTAATGTACAAAGAGGTTCACCGGGGCTTGATACTATAACTTTTTCATCATCAATATCCACCATAATACGACCACCCTCAATCAAATAGTCCCGATGAACTATTGCATTCATAATAACTTCATAGAGAGCAGATGATGGAGCCTCAATATCTTTATTTCGGGTAAAAGATGTACGAGAAGAGAAGCCTTTAGGAAAAATAAATTCCAGGTATTCTTCAATTTTTTGTGGTAAAAGTACCAAAGACCCTTTAAAATCTTTGATTTTTGGTACATTACCTTCACTTCTAACCGTAAATTTGATACGAACCTGTGGAAAATGTTGCTCAGGATTTTGACCTAGAAGCAGTAACCCTAAACCTGTAGGACGTGCTGTTTGGGATTCTTCATCAACACGTATAAGTTTCATTCGATTGAGATAAGCTCTAAAACCATTAGTTCCTAATTTATAGGATAGCCCCATTTTATCAATCATTTCTTTTTGAGATTGTTCGGATAGATCATTCAGCTGAAACTCTATCAATTCATTTTCAATTGGGTCGATAGCCGACTGAATCTCTTTCACTTTTTCTTCTTCAGCTCGTTTTGATGCCTCTTTAAAAAACTCCTCATTTTCTTTTACAATTATTTCCTCATATTTTTTATCATAAAAACCAACTTTCACATTTGCTTTTTGAAGCAGTTTTACTCCATTAGATGCAACTGTTGGATCCGGATCATAATGACCAATATATACTTTTGCCAAACGAGCATTTATACAACGTTTGTAACAGCCTTTTTTAGGGAATTTTCTTTTAATACAAGGTTCTAAAGTGGTATAAAGAGTAAAACCTGATAAATCATCATCTTGGTACTTTCTTTCAAGTAAAGTAAATTCAGCATGGTCTCCTATTCTTAGTTCTCCACGGTGGGCCTTATCAAAATACGCTCCTTGTTTATCAACTAAAACAGCACCTACTTTAGGATCTGTTCTATCATTGTGTTCCAACTTTGATTTACTCATTTCTTCAATAGAAAGCTCCATATATTCTTTATGAGAATATTTTTTCCCTTTTTCAAATTTCTTTTCGTTCATAATGTTAAAGTTAAACTATTTTATAATTATGAAAAAAACTTCTCTTCTACTTACACTAACTCTGGTTGATGTTTTTCTATAATTTCGCTAAAATCAACATCTAATAACTCACTAGCTTCTGTAAAAAACCACTTCCATCTTTCAATCATAGCCTTATCATTCCACATCTTACTAAACCGTCCACTTTCGTAATCCTTTAAAATACTTTGCGTTATCACAAATGCAGTTATCTTATCATTTTTATCTTCGTATTTACCTTTTCCTTTATATACTTCCATTTTTATTTTAAAGGGATTATTGCTTGCCTCAATATTTTTTGCCCCGCCTAACAATGTTAAATTACCCACACTATTAATCCATTTTGCGGATAGCTCTTTTGTGATATGATTCCATTCAGCAAATTTTTCATATTTGGTTGGGAGAATATGTTCAAGATGTAAATCTTTGTTTAGTTCTACAACTGATAATTTACTATTATCAGTTGCATTATATTCCATTAAAAGTAGTAAGGGTTTAATCCAAGGTTCTGAAGCAACCTGTTCTGATGCTAGATTCTGTTTTGCCAAATTGATTATACCATCAGCATTTATTTTTTTGTTAAGCTCAATCTCAATTTCAGAAATTGATTTATTTTCTTTAATCCACTTAATTAAATTAAACGAAGTTTGTTTTATTTGAGACAAAGTCTTCCCCGCAATCCAATATAAATAGTAAAATCTACGAAGGAGAATTTTAATTTTTTCATAATCTGAATATCCTGTGTGTAATGCTGTAAGTAAAATACTTTTCCAGTACATGTTCCAACGAATATACCAAAAGGAATAAAGCACTTTGTCCGCTTTTTCGTATATCTCTTTGAAATAAGTATTTGTAAATAACTTTATATCACTTATAACTTCATTTGGATCTTTATCTTTAAACGCATCCTGTAACTCATCGTATAATGATTTTTTAGGATTTTGACCAAGAATATGATATTCATAAATAATAAATAAATCATTCATACTAATATCACATGCTTTTATATTTTGTTCCATCTCTCTCCAATCCGAAATGAATTGTTCTTCTTTCATTTTAA
>DAOUTQ010000227.1 GCA_030668615.1 Bacteroidales bacterium
AACCGAATACATTCTCAGTTCGGGAATCTTGAAAGCATTAAAGCTATTGACCCTGAACCTATAGCCACAATAAATTCAGATGATGCAATTAATAAAGCTATTAGTGAAAATGATTTTATAAGAGTTTTTAACGATCGAGGGGAATTAAAAATAAAAGCAAAGATTGATTCTTCCCTGCGACCTGGAAATATTGTAATTGTGAATGGTTATTGGCATGAAGAAGGCTCGTGTCCGAATGTTCTTTCAAAAGGAAGAGAAACTGATATGGGACATGGAACAGCATTCCATGATAACATGGTTGATTACGAGAAACTTAATAATTAATGAAAAAGAATATTTTCACATTTGACCAGAATAAGTGCGTTGGATGTCATGCATGCGTTGTTGCTTGCATGAATGAAAATGGCTTTCAATCTACCGGTCTTTGGAGAAATATTCATGTATCAGATAATTTGCACTTGCCTACTCTTCCTTTATTCTATTTATCTTTAGCTTGTAATCATTGTGATGATGCTCCTTGTATAAAGAACTGCCCTGCCCTTGCCTATTCACGAGATGAAGCGACAGGTGCTATAATTCATCATCCTGAAAAATGTATTGGTTGCAAATTTTGTACATGGGCATGCCCTTACGATGCTCCTAAATACAATCCAAAGGAAGGTATTATTGAAAAATGTACTTTTTGTAATCATCGAATAGAGGAAGAATTAAAACCAGCCTGTGCTCAATTATGCCCGGTTGGTGCTTTGGATTTTATGAATACAGAATTTAGCAATGAGAAATCTTTAGGGTCAAGTCCTGTTCCTGTAGATGTTAGTTCAAAAATCAGAATTAATACTTTAAGAAATAATGCTGGTCCAGAAATTGATCTTAATCTTTTTGAAAACCTGCCTATAGAATCAGCTAAAGAAAAACAACATAAAAAGATATCAGCACTTGATGAATGGCCACTTATTATCTTCACACTACTTTCTGCAACATTAGTTAGTTTATTTGCATCAGGAATTACAGAAACTTTCAATTCAGTACATAAAGGCATATATATTGGACTTGTAGCTTTTGCTGCAGTTTTAAGCATGCTTCATTTAGGTAAAAAAAACAGATTCTGGCGTTCATTGCTAAATTTTAAAAATTCCTGGTTAAGTAGAGAAATTTTACTTTTCACTCTGTTTTTTACATTAGTATTTTGTGAATTTTATTTATTTGATTTGCCCAATATATTTGTTTCTATTATTGGTCTCTTGCTATTGTTTTCAATTGACATGCTTTACAATATTGCAAGCTGGAAATGGCCTTTAAAAATTCATTCTGCTCAAACCATTTTTATTGGAATTACTTTGTTAGCGTTTTTATTGGATTCTCGACTCACGCTTATATTTATAATTTCATTTCGTTTAACCTTGTACGTTAATCGAAATTATATAAATTATAAAGCAAAATACTTATTAAGCATAATTAGAATTATCCTTCCTATTACAGCCATAATTATTGGATTTGAGAACAGCTATATTTTAAGCCTAATTTTAATTTCTCTTGGTGAAGTAATTGATAGGATTGAGTTTTATAATGAACTTAATGTTCCTGATCCCCTAAATGATTTAAAAGTTCTTATCTAATTTAACTTTTTTTTAATTTTTGGTAGGGTAAACCTAAATTAGTTAATCAGAGCATTTATATTAAACCTTTTTATAAGAGATTCGTCAAAAATGCAAATTGATTTTTTTTTATTAAATACAAAAAATTACTTTTACAACTTTAAATCTAATTTACAACTATGAAAAAGTACCTTTTTTTATCTTTTGTTATTCTTCTAAGCCTGGAAGCTTTTAGTCAGGAACATACAGTTTACATTGATGGTAATGCAGTTAGTGCAGGAATTGCTTCGTTTACTATTACTAAATCAAAATCATCCAGAAAAGATATTATAACCGGAAATCCATATTACAATAAAGACTGGATGTATGGAGAACTAAAAATAAAAGATAATAAAGTATATAATGGACTTTTTAAATACAACATTCTTCATCAACAAATGGAAATGGTATTTGAAAACGATACATTTATTATATCTAATCCATTGTATATTGAATATGTAAAATTCGCTAATATTACATTTATTTACTCTTTAATTATTGATAAAAGTAAAGAACCAGGCAGAATATCAGGCAGTTATTTTGAAGCTCATAATGATTTAGGAGATAATTATATTTTATTATCAAAATACCTTGGAGGAATTAAGGAAAGTGATTTTGGGAATAAATATGCCGGTGGTATTGGAGACGGAAGTAGAAGATATTCTACAAATGTTTCTTATTTCGTAAAATTCAATAATAGTGCGGCTGAAAAAGTACATTTGTCAAAAAGCAGTATTACAAAATTATTTCCAAATAAAGAACCTGCAGAAGAATACATTAAAGAAAAAAGTTTAAAAATGAATAACGTTAAGGATGTAGCGAACTTATTTAATCATTTTAATAAAAAAAAAATAACTGATCTCTAATTTAATTTTTCAGAGATTAATATTTTAACAAATAACATTATTATGAAAAAAATAATACTAATCTGTTTAATATTCATTCCAACAATTATTTACTCTCAGAAACCTGATATAAAGAACATTAAACTTGATATTAAGAATACAGATGTTATTATTAGTTACGATTTAGTTAATATTCAAGACTCCACTGAAAATATTGATTTAATTTTAATTGATAATAGTAAAAATGTATATATTCCTGAAAATATATATGGAAACATTGGTAATGACTTAAAACCAGGTAAAAACACTCTTAATTTTAATATGGTAGACCAAAGTTTCCCGATGGACAGAGAGCTTACTCCTTCTGTAATTCTGAATCGCAATATTAAAAATGGACCTAATGCTGCATTATATTCAGTTTTAATACCAGGTCTCGGGGATTATTTTGTTGAAAGCCCTAAAAATATGATTATTAAGCCTTATTACAGAACAGCAGCTGCAGGAACATTTGTAATTCTTGCAGTTATGGCATTTAATAACAGGCCTGAACCAACATATCATGATGTAACATATTTAGAAAATACAGCAAGATGGGCGGGTGATCCGGACAATTGGATATGGGTAACAGAACCTCAACAATTACCCGTTGAAAATGATTATTGGTTATTTAATAATGACAAAGAAATATTTATTGGAGCTGCAGCCAGCATATGGCTTTTTGATATATTTTGGGTACTTTCTAAAG
>DAOUTQ010000220.1 GCA_030668615.1 Bacteroidales bacterium
GAATAGGTTTAATAAAACAAAATGACATTTTTAGAAAAAACGCTGAAATTGGTTACTGGCTTGGAGAAAAGTACTGGAATAAAGGGATTGCCACAAAATCTCTTAAAGCTATGATTGAATATTCCTTTAACACTTTTGATATTATTCGTTTATTTGCTCATGTATTCGAGTCAAATATTTCATCGATTAGAGTTATGACAAAATGCGGATTCAAAGAAGAAGCCAGATTAAAAAATGCTGTAATTAAAAATAACAAAATACAGGATTGTTTAATTTATTCCATTTTACAATCTGATCTTTAAAAAACTGTACATTTATATTTAAATCTTAATACTCTTTAAATGAAAACCGAACTCCTTTGGTTTATAGTAATCACCATCAGGCAATAGAGAAATTAGGGAAAAACCTAAAAGCGATTGCAACTTCCGTGGATGGTAAAATTATTGAAGCCATTGTACACAATAATTACCCAAATGTTTTAGGAATGCAATTTCATCCTGAAGGAACTTATTTGCATGATCCTGAAATTAAATACAGGAAAAATTCAAATGACGAGTTAAAATCAGGGAAACAAATATTAATGGATAATAAAAGTTATCAATTTCATCTTGAATTATGGAAAACATTCTCAGAGAAATTAAATAATTTAAACCCGAAAAAATAATTTCCGACCTTATTCCCCATAAACCTTATAATCTGATTATCAGATACAAAAAATCTAATCGTTAACTTTTTATTATATTTTTTATACTTTTTGTTGTATATTTACAATACTTGTATTATTTTTACAACATGAAACCACGAAAAATATATAACAGAATTGCCATTTTAAGAAAAGAAAAGGCACTAACAAGAAAAGATCTGGCCGAAAAAATTGGTGTAAACTTTCAGACTGTTGGTTATTTAGAAAGAGAAGAATATAATCCGAGTCTTGATCTGGCATTTAGAATCAGTGCAGTATTCGGCTTACCTATAGACCTTATTTTTTCTACAGAGCCTTTAAAACCATTAAGCGAATTAATTATTGAAAAATATAAATCAAAATTAGATTAGTCATGGAATTAAAAACATCAAAATCAAGCAGAAGGATTGGAGTTATTCTTAATTTCATTTGCCTTACAGCTATCGTTTTATTATTTGAACTAATAAAACTAAAACAAAATCCTAAATTACTTATTTATGAATTATTTCCTTTAGGAATATTCGTTATAAGTTATTTTATATATTTTGGTAAAACTGGTTTATGGAAATTCACACATAAATCTTTAAACAAATTAGATGAGCGTGAAATTCAATTAACTAACAAATCGCTCAGATTCTCATATTTTTTATTTGCAGTTATTACTTTATCTTTATTTATGATTTATACTCTTTTAGGATTACAGGTTAATATGGTTTTAATGGTATCCTTACTCTTCCTGGCACATATTTTACCAGCATATTTTATAAGCTGGACTGCAAAAAAAATTATTGAAGAAGATTAAAAGAAATAAAAATGAAAAAGTTTATACCAATTTTATTTGTTCTGGTATTGATTTCCTTTATTTCCTGTGCACAGGAAAACATTACCGGTATGCGCTTAGGATACAATTCTGCACGGTTCACAGGGAACAGTATTACTGGAAGCGAAAATAAAAACATGCCCGGTTTTTATATTGGGGGATTTTACAAAAAAGATTTTTATAAGTTCGATATACAAACGGAACTTCTGCTTACATCCAAGGGTTATAAAATTAAATCAGTTGGTGACACTTATTTATCGAACGTTTTTCTATATCTTGAGTTACCGTTATTATTAAAAAAGGATCTGTTAAGTAATGAAAAAAGTAGTTTGTATTTTATAGCAGGACCTGTTTTAATGCTTAAAGTTATTGCTATTAACCTGGTTAGTGAAATTGAAGGAATAAATAATTTTGATTCAGCAATAAAAGTAGGATTTGAATTCCAATATAACAATATCTCTCTGGATCTTAGGTTTAATCAAAGTTTTATAAATTTCGATAAAATTGAGCCTTCAAAATATCATCAGGTAATTTCATTTGGAATGAATTTTCATTTAAAAAATAAAACGAAATGAAAAAAGCTCTCTTAATCATTCTTATGTCGTTAAATATAAGCGATTTAGGGGCGTGTACTCTTTTTTGGTCTGCACGAGACGATAAAATACTCTGTGCTAAAAACATGGATTGGACAAATAAGGATACCCGAATGTTATTTATACCCGCATCTGACGGAAAATACGGGCGTATGTATTTCGGTATTGAAAGTAATTACGGATTTACAAACACCAGCGGAATGAATGAAACGGGACTATGGTATGCCGGCGCGAGTCTTCCCGAAAGAACTGATATATATAACACGTATAACAAGCCCCGTTGGGATTATGAATTAGTTGAAAAAATAATGGAGGAATGTTCAACTGTTGATGAAGCAATTGAGATTTTTTCTGTTTATTGGGAACCGCACTGGAGCGGACACACTCTAATAGCTGATAAATATGGAAACTGCGTAGCAATAGAATACGGAGAAAAAGATGTGGTGTTTTTAAGGAATCAAACTGATTTTCAGGTAATGACAAATTTTTATTTATCTGATACAATAAATGAACGATGGTACAATTGTTACAGATATAACATTGCCTACGAACTGCTTTCAAATAATACGGCATTATCATTTGGTTTATTCAGAGATATAGCTGAAGAAACACACGCAGAAGGTGATTATCAAACAACCTTAACAACCATACATGATCTTAAAAATGGATTTATTCAGGTTTACAATATGCATAATTATCATGAATTTGTAAATATAAATTTAGCTGAAGAATTAGAAAAAGGAGAACATTATTTAAAATGCTCCGATTATTTTAACCAGGTTCAATTATTAAAGCCTGCTATTAATTCTGTTTTAAGTAGCGAAGAAGTTACTTTTTCGTGGAATGCAGATTCATATAATTATGATTTATATTATTCAAAAAATGAAGATTTCGCAGATTTTGAAAAAATAGAAATAAATATTATTCATGTTAACAATTCTAAAATTAATCCTTTTCTATTTATTGGATTGTTAGCATTACTTATTTTCTTTAAAAGAAACCGAAAGTCTGTTATTTTTGCTTCTGTATTTATCTTGATTCTGGCAGGAATATCATGTGAAGATATTGATTTAGAACCGCAATTTTCCAAAACGAACCATTTTGTTACAATAAAAGGACTAGAACCCGAAACTACATATTACTGGAAAATTATCTGTAATAATGCAGAAGAATATAAAAGTGAAAGTGTAACCTGGAAATTTGAAACATTATAGAAAAATTTAAATCGGAAGAAAACCTTATTCTGACATTAACTTTTTACAGATTTTTCAATGATTTTTAAAATGACCTGAACTGCCTTTTCCATTGATTCTAATGGAATGAATTCATGTTTCCCGTGATAATTATGTCCGCCGGTAAATAAATTCGGGCAAGGTAATCCCATATAAGACAATCTTGCTCCATCAGTTCCTCCACGAATAGGTTTTATATCCGGAGTAATTCCCAATTCAATCATTGCTTGTTTTGCCTGCTCTACAATATGAAATACGGGTTCTACTTTTTCCCTCATATTATAATATTGATCTTCAAGTTTATATTTTGC
>DAOUTQ010000100.1 GCA_030668615.1 Bacteroidales bacterium
CCTAAATCATCAATAAAAGCAAGTTACTCAAGAACTCTCCAATACATGCATCTGGCTTCAAATAGCACAGCAGGATCACCTCTTGATGTTTGGGTACCATCATCACCTAATATAGATCCACAGTTAGCAGACCAGGTTGCCCTAGGATATTTCAGGAATTTTTTCGACAATAGCTTGGAAACATCTGTTGAAATTTATTATAAAGATATGCAGAATCAGATTGATTTTAAAGATTTTGCAAATCTCATGCTAAATGCCGAATATGAAAGTGAATTCAGAATTGGAAATGCATGGTCATATGGTGCTGAATTTTTTATTCGAAAACAACAAGGGAAATTCACAGGCTGGATTAGTTATACTTTATCGAAAGCAGAAAGAAAAATCCCCGAAATAAACGATGGAAAGGTATACTCTTCTTCATACGACAGACCTCACAATGTGTCAATAGTTGCCATGTATGATTTAACAAAAAGATGGAATGTTTCTGCTACGTGGGTATATGCGTCGGGAACTCCGGTTACTTTTCCAACGGGGAGATATGAACAAGGGAATATGATTGTCCCTATTTACTCAGAACGAAATGGTTACAGAATGCCTGACTATCATAGAATGGACATTTCAATAACTTTAAAAAGTAAAGAGAAACCAAATAAAAGAATGACAAGTGATCTGAATGTTTCAATTTATAATGTTTATAACAGGCATAATGCATGGATGATCAGTTTTAGCGAGGATGAAGATAATTCAAATACAACGGTAGCCGAATTGATTTATGTCTTTCCAATTATACCATCAATTACCTGGAATTTCCATTTTTAAAATTCAAAACAATGAAAAATATAATATATACAATTCTAACATTGAGCTTGATACTATCAGCTTGTTCTGAACCATATGACACAGAACTGGAAAGTAGTTTTGTAAGACTTGTTGTTCAGGGATCAATAAATAATGAATTAAAACCTCACCAGGTTTCGTTAACTAAAAGTGCTGATTATTTTTCAAACACAGCTGCTACGAAAGTTACAAAAGCTGTTGTTTCCATATCTGATGGTGAAAACACTTTTAATCTACACGAAGTTTCAAATGGACTTTATGAAACGGACACTATTGCTGGTGAACCAGGGAAAACATATACATTAACGATTGACTCTGAAGGGAATACTTATGAAGCAAGTTGTTATTTGAATTATTGTCCACCGGTTGACTCAATCAATTTTGGTTTTTATGACTTAAGTGCCTATGACATTATTGATAGTTCTGCATATGTACTTTTAAGTGCTCTTGAGCCCGCAACTCCTGATAATTTTTACATGTGGAATGTATATAGAAATAGTATATTAGAAACAGATACAATTAATGAAGTTTATTTTTCTGATGATGTTTTTATTAACGGTGCTTATATGTCTGATGTTGAAGTTGGCTGGGTGAGAAAGGTGGAAATTAGTGATACTATAACTCTTGAAATGCTGGCTATAACTGAAGAATATTACAACTACATTTATCAGATCTTATCAGTTACTGATTGGAATATGGGTCCTTTTGGTGGACCTCCTGCTAATCCAAATGGTAATATTTTTGAAGTAAACGACAACGATAATAACAATGATGATCCATTAGGATTTTTTCTAGCTTACTCAATATTCAGAATAACAGATATAATTCCTGAGAAAGAAGAATGGATTGAATTAAAATGGTATTAAAAAAATAAGAGCTGATCAAATGATCAGCTCTTATTTTTTATTGAAATATTTTCTTTACTTAAACTCTTCTTCCATATCAGGATCAACAAGAATACGTCCACAATATTCACAAACAATAATTTTCTTTCTTGATCGAACATCTAACTGACGTTGTGGTGGAATTTTGTTAAAACAACCTCCACAAGCATCACGTTGAACAGGAACAACAGCTAAACCGTTTCTTGCATTTCCGCGAATTTTCTTATAAGCATTACTTAAACGATCTTCTACCATTTCCAGAATACTCAGTGACTTTTTTTCTAAATCTTCTTCTTCCTTTTGTGTCTCAGAAGTAATTGAATCTAATTCAGCTTTTTTGGTTTCTAAATCACCTGTTCGATCTTCAAGAATTCCTTTAGAATCTTCAATAACAACCTTCTTGTCTTCTGTTTTTACTGTATATTCTTTTATTCTTTTCTCGCAAAGTTCTATTTCTAATGTCTGAAATTCAATTTCTTTTGACAAAGAGTCAAATTCACGATTATTACGAACGTTGTTCTGTTGTTCAGTATATTTTTTAATCAATGCCTGAGCATCTTTTATTTCATTCTTCTTTGTAAGGATACCTTCTTCATGTTTGGCAAGATCATCTTCATGATTTTGGATACGTGTTTGTAATCCTTCGATTTCATCTTCCAAATCCTGAACCTCAAGAGGAAGCTCTCCACGCAATCTTTTAATATTATCAATTTTTGAATCTACCATTTGTAGTTCAAATAGAGCTTTTAATTTTTCCTCAACAGTTAAGTCTGTGTTTTCCTTTGCTTTAGCCATGTTCTTTATAAATAATTTATCGGATTCGAATTTATTTCAGTCAAATGAACCGCAAATTTAGGGAATTTTTTTATAAGTAACTCATAAAAAAGTTCTTTTGTAATTTGTTCGGTCTCAAAATGTCCAATATCGGCAATCAGAATATTTCCATCAGCCTCAAAAAACTGATGATATTTAAAGTCACCAGAAATAAAAATATCAGCATTCTCTTTAATAGCATTTTTTAATAAAAAGCTACCACTCCCACCACAAACTGCAACTTTCTTTATAGGCTTATGCAATAATCTTGTGTGCCTAACGCAATTCGCAGAAAATATTTGCTTTAATGATTCCATAAAAGACAATTCGTCAATATCATTTTCCAACTCACCAACTATGCCATATCCTAATCTATTAAAATCGTTTTCTAAAGCATAAATATCATATGCAACTTCCTCATAAGGATGAGATTTAATTAATGCATTAGCAATTTTATTTTTAAGATACTTAGGAAAAATGATCTCAATTCTCATTTCATCCTCAATATGAACTTCACCCTTCTTACCTACAAATGGATTTGCTTTTTCTCCAGGAAGAAACATACCTTTCCCTTCTGAATTAAAACTTACAGAGTCATAATCTCCAATAGTTCCTGCCCCGGCTTCAAAAACTGCCTTTCGCGTTTCTTCAGCTTGATCCTTTGGTACAAAATAAACCAATTTACAAAGTTGATTTGAGACTGGAGCCAGAACCTTTTGATTTTTAAGTTTCAATTTATCAGCTATTTTGCTACTTACACCACCCCAAACACTATCCAAATTTGTATGTGCTGCATAAATTGCAATGTCATTTTTTATGGCTTTTAATACAATTCGCTCAGTAAAATTTTTTCCAGTTATTTTTTTTATTCCAGAAAGCATTATAGGATGATGAGCTAAAATCAAGTTTATTTTTTTGTTTATTGCTTCTTCAATAACTTCTTCAGTAACATCAACTGTAATTAACACTCCTGTCAATTCTAAATCAGAATTTCCAATAATTAAACCGGCATTGTCATAATCTTCCTGATACGCAAGTGGTGCAATAGATTCTATATAAGAAGTAATTTCTTTTAGTTTCATCCTAATAAGTTTTAAAGATTTTTCTTAAAAAAACGCGAGGCTAAATTTCCTCACGTATTTCTAATAACATTGCTTTTATTTCCTTAAGTGATTTTACCGCCTCAAAATTATTCATGGTCCCTTCCTTATTTTCTTTAAGTTTCTTTTGGGCACCTTTGAGAGTAAGTCCTAACTCCTTAACTAAATAATAAATAATATGAAAATGCTCAATATCTTCAATCGTAAAAAAGCGATTCCCTTTTTTATTTTTTTTAGGTTTTATTATATCGAATTCTTTCTCCCAGTAACGGATTAACGATGGATTGACATTAAACATTTCGGCAACTTCGCCAATACTATAATACAGTTTCTCAACACGTTTCTCTTTATAAGGCATATCCGTATTTTATTAAGGAATATTGAACTAATAAAATTAAAAAATTAATTGATACAAACAAAGTTAATTCTTTAATCCAAAACAATATAAATATCCATCGCGGGAAGCAATGTATATTTTATTATCCCAAACTATTGGAGTTGATTCGAAAGTACCTTCACGTTTGTCTATAAGTTCAAAATTATTTTGATCATCATATTTATAAATTCTTATTCCCCAATAACCTGCTACAATTAGCTTATTATCAACGAATATTGGTGTAGAAATTGATGGTCCAACCTTTTGTTTAAATATTAATTTGGGAGTATTGTAAACGGTTAAACTATCAGGGCCTAATACAGTTTTTGTAGAATCAATGCTTTTGTGATCAACAACATATAGAAATCCATCAATCGCGTTAAATGCTGCAAGGTGAGTTTGATCTTCATTTACATAGTTATCATTTATACCAATAGAACCAATAATGCCACCTTCCCAACCAGCAAAGTCCTTATCTTCAACAGGGAAATACCACACTGCGGCATCTTTTTGATTTAAAGAAGGATCTAATTTAAATGCACCTCCTTTTCCTTTAATATATTGTTTTTCAACAGAAACCAAAACATTACTGTCTAAGGTAATGATTGCTGAACCATCCATATCTGATCCAATGTAAAAATCCCAATCAATTTCTCGTGTTTTTAAATTATATCCAAAAACATGTCCAGAGCCTGATGCAACATAAATTCGGTTTCTCAGAATAGATGGAGATGATTCTGTAACCACATTATTTCGATGTTTACGAACATCATCTAAAGTATACAATTTACGCTCTTGAATTATTTTTGGCTGAAACATCCCATTCAGCATTTTACCATTTCTATGATCAGGATCAAAAACAGTGAAATAGGAATTTTCTAAACCTAAATAAGCTGTATCATTTAAAATCAGTGCAGATCCATCAACATCACGGGAATAGCTATGAGTCCATTTTTGATCCATTCGCCATAATTCTTTTCCTGTAAAATATGAAATTGCTCTATAACTGGGAATATGTTTTGTATCTAAAAAATTCCCAACTCCTAATCTGCTTCCTTGTAAAATAACTATTCTGTTTTCAGGCAAATCTGAATTAATGTTTTCCCATAAAGTTCCAGTTCCTTTAACAACATCATCAAATTTGTATTGCCAAACCAATTTACCCGTTTCGGCATCTATCTTTTTTAAGTGATGATCGTAAGCGCCCTGAATTAAATATAGTTTTCCTTTTTCCTTAACTAATAATGGTTGACCAGTCCACCCAGCACCTGACCATGTTTTAGAACCGGCCTTACGTGAAATTACAGTTTCGCCGGTACCCAGGTAATGTTTCCAAACTATACTAAGCGTATCTGGCGCATCTTTACCATAAAAATTGCGTTGCCAATTACCTAAAAATGTTTTTATTATTGGATAAGTAAGCGTGTCTTTTACTGTCAAAGAATCTTGTAAAACACTTTTTTGCTGTGCATTACCACAAAAAAAAGTTCCCATAAAGATGAGAACAAGTATTAGTCTTGATATAAAATTCATGCAATATATTTTAATCGAATGATTGTCCGCTATTTGAAGATATAAATATCATTTTATCAAATTCTTCAGGACTTAAATCGTTAAAGTAATAATGAACCGGATTAACTTTTTTATTATTTTTAAAAACTTCATAGTGTAAATGGGGAGCTGTTGATGTTCCCGAAGAACCAACAAATCCAATCACGTCACCACGTTTTACTTTTTGTCCTTTTCTTACATTAAATCCATTTAAATGCCCGTATAAAGTTTTGTAATTAAAACCATGGTCAATAATTATTCTCTTTCCATAACCACGAAGAGAATTATCTACTACTTCAACTACACCATCACCAGTAGCATATATCTCAGTCCCTGTTGGAGCAGTAAAATCCATACCATAATGAAATTTACGTATTTTATAAATTGGATGAATCCTAAACCCCCAGCCTGAAGCTGTTCTTCTTAAGTCTTTATTTGATATTGGCATAATAGCAGGAACACAAGCAACCATTTCCTCTTTATTTTTTGCCATTTCAATAACCTCATCATATGATTTAGACTGCACATATAATTGCTTTGTAATCTTGTCTAGCCTTCTGGCTGTTTCTGTAACCAAATTTGAATTTCTAAATCCTTGTAAATCAGCATAGCGATTTACTCCTCCAAAACCTGCAGATCTTACTGAAGGAGGAATTGGTTCAGCTTCAAAAATTACTCTATAAATATTATCATCACGCTTTTGCAAATCTTCAAGCGTATTCTCAACTAAATCAAAACGATTATTTAAAACATCGTACTGAGTAGCTAACTGCTGGTTTTCTCTAATTAAGCCTTTTTCCTTTGGAGTATCAAAAAATACAATGAAGAATATATTGTAAATAACTGCAATTAATAATGTAGCGGTAAAGTAGGTCATAAACCGATAAAATTTCTGCTTTCCTGTAAGCACAATCTTATCGTAACTAAGTTTATTATGATCAAATTTGTATTTTACTTTCGCCATAAATACAGATATTTATGGGTCAAATATAAGGAAATATTTTAAAACTAATCCATTGGATTACGTCTTTTTGAGCATGCAGCAACCATTAACTCGTACTCTTTGGCATTAATATCGTTAAAATAGAAGTTTATGGGATTTATTGATCTGTTATTTTTTTTCACTTCGTAATGAAGGTGGGCACCGGTAGATCGACCTGTGTTACCAAGACTCCCTATCACTTCTCCTCGTTTCAGTTTTTGGCCTTCATTAACAAATATTTTTTTCAAGTGAGCATAAACTGTTTTAAAGCCATATCCGTGATCAATAACTACACGGTTCCCATAGCCATAAAAAGAATATCCTGCTTCAACCACAACACCATCTCCAGTTACAAAAATATCAGATCCTTCAGGTCCTGTAAAATCCATACCATGATGCATCGTTGATTTTCCAGTAAACGGATCCGATCTGGTACCAAAATAATCACTTATGCGCGTAAAATCCTTTAAAGCAACCGGTTGTATAGCTGGTATACAAGCAATCATTTTTTCTTTATTCTTTGCTAATTCTATTACTGTATCAAAAGATTTTGATTGTACATATATCTTTTTAGAAACAACATCAACTCTTTTAAAGGTCTCAATTAATACATCTGAATTTTCATAGCCTTCTAAATCAAGATACCTGTTTGTACCACCAAAACCTGCTTCTCTAACGGATGAAGGAATAGGTTCTAATTCAAATATTGATCTGTATAAATAATCATCCCTTTGCTGTATGTCATTGATTACAAAATCAATATCTCCCAGTTGCTCATTTAACATATCATATTCCGCTAAAATCATCTCGCGTTCTTCTTCAAGAACTATAACCTTAGGAGTTTTATAAAATGAGGTATACGTTAAATTCAATGCTAAAGCAGCAAATCCTGTAATGAATAAAAACATAAAGACTCTGGTTATTCTTTGTTTCCAGACTAACTTTACCTTTTTAAATGTAAGAGTTTTTGAATCAAATTGATATTTGATCTTAGACATATTTAAATAAATTCTTTGTTCTGTAACTATAAAAATATTCAACGATAGCGACAAATCTAATTTAAATAAATTAATTTTACAACCCTGTTAATATAAAAATTATCTTATATTATATTTTAATTAATGAGTTTTAACTGTTTTTAAAATAGCTTTTTATGAATTCGAAAGAAATCAGAAATAATTTTTTAAGTTTTTTTGCAAGTAAAAATCATGCAATCGTTTCTTCTGCTCCTATGGTAATAAAAAACGATCCTACCCTTATGTTTACTAATGCAGGCATGAACCAGTTTAAGGATATTTTCCTTGGAAATCATTCGCCAAAAGACAATCGTGTTGCGGATACCCAGAAGTGTTTACGTGTTTCTGGTAAACATAATGACTTAGAAGAAGTTGGACATGATACTTATCACCACACAATGTTTGAAATGTTGGGCAACTGGTCATTTGGTGATTATTTTAAGAAAGAAGCTATTGAGTGGGCATTTGAATTTCTGGTTAAGGAAATGAATGTTAATAAAGAAAGATTATATGCGACAGTTTTTGAAGGAAGTTCAGATGATAATCTGGATTTAGATACTGAAGCACAAGAACATTGGAAGAAATATTTACCTGAAGACCGTATTTTAAATGGATCAAAAAAAGATAATTTTTGGGAGATGGGTGAAACCGGTCCATGTGGCCCTTGTTCTGAAGTCCATGTTGACTTAAGAGATGATGAAGAACGTAAAAAAGTTTCTGGTGCTGAATTAGTAAATAAAGATCATCCTTTGGTTATTGAAATTTGGAATTTGGTATTTATTCAATATAACAGGAAATCTAATGGTTCTTTAGAATTACTTCCGAATAGACATGTTGATACAGGACTGGGATTCGAAAGATTGTGTATGACTCTTCAAGGTAAGAAATCGAATTATGATACGGATGTTTTTCAACCATTATTACAAGCCATAGCTAAAAACTCTGGTAAAAAATATGGTGAAGATGAACAAGCTGATATAGCAATGCGTGTAATTTCTGATCATTTAAGAGCTATTAGTTTTTCAATTGCCGATGGTCAGTTACCTTCCAATGTAAAAGCCGGTTATGTTATAAGAAGAATACTCAGACGTGCTGTAAGATACGGATATACCTTTTTAGGTTTTAATGAACCTTTTATATATAAATTATTGCCTGTTTTATTAGATGTTCTTGGCGAAGCTTATCCTGAGCTTGTGAATCAAAAAGAATTGATTGAGAAAGTTATTTTTGAAGAGGAAACCTCCTTTTTAAGAACACTCGAAACTGGAATACGCTTACTTGATAAAATTATAAAATCTACTGAGGACGGTGATTATAATGTTATTTCAGGCAAGATCGCTTTTGAGCTTTACGATACATATGGTTTTCCTCTTGACCTTACAGAACTTATTGCCAAAGAACACAATCTGGTAATAAATAAAAAAGAGTTTGAAGAAGAAATGGAAAACCAAAAAAACAGATCGAGAAGTGCAGCAGGTGTTGATACAGAAGACTGGATTGAACTTTTAAAAGATGATGTTGAAGAATTTGTGGGGTACGATTATCTCGAAACTGAAGTAAAAATAACCAGATACAGAAAAGTTAAGCAGAAAAATAAAGAGTTTTATCAACTTGTATTTAATATTTCTCCCTTTTATGCAGAAAGTGGAGGTCAGGTTGGTGACAAAGGTTATATCGAAGCTAATAATGAAAAAATTAGCATTCTTAATACTTTAAAAGAAAATAACTTAAGTATTCATATAACCGAGAAACTGCCTATTGATCCGAAAACAGATTTTAAGGCAGTTGTGAGTAAACAAAAACGAATTTCAACTGCTAACAACCATACTGCAACACACCTTTTGCATCATGCATTAAGAAGCATTCTTGGTGAGCATATTGAGCAGAAAGGCTCTTTAGTTCATCCGGATTATTTACGTTTTGATTTTAGTCACTTTCAGAAATTAACTGACGAAGAAATAAGAAATATCGAAATTTTAGTAAATGAAAAAATAAGAGAAAATATTTCTTTGAATGAACATCGAAATATTCCGATGAAAGCAGCTTCTAACATGGGCGCAATTGCTTTGTTTGGAGAAAAATATGGCGATACTGTTCGTGTTGTGAAGTTCGATGACTCTGTTGAACTATGTGGAGGAACTCATGTTTCAAATACAGGACAGATTGGCTTTTTTAAAATTATGAGCGAAAGCTCAATTGCTGCTGGTATTAGAAGAATAGAAGCTATTTCTGGTGAAAAAGTAGTTGAATATGTATTTAATCAGATGCAGGAATTAAATGAAATTAAAACTTTATTTAAGAATCCTAAGAACATTGTTGAAAGTGTAAACACACTCTTTAAAGAAGCAGATGAATTAAAGAAACAAATTGAAAAAATGACTAAGGAACAAGCTCAAGCTATTAAGAAGCATCTAAAAGAGCAGGTTCAGGAAATTAATGGAATAAATTTTATAGGATATAAGATTGGCATTAATTCTGCAGCAGCGATAAAAGATATTTCGTTTCAACTAAAAAGTGAAATTAAGAATCTAGTTTTAGTACTTGGTGCTGAAATTAGCGGAAAAGCTAATTTAACAGTTATGATTTCAGAGAATCTCGTAAAAGAGAAAAATTGGAATGCATCTAAAATTATTCGCGAAATTTCAAAAGAAATACAAGGTGGCGGTGGCGGACAAGATTTCTATGCTACTGCTGGAGGTAAAAATCCAAAAGGTCTGAATGCCGCAATTAAAAAAGTTGAGGAACTGATAAAATAAAGAAACTATAATAAATTAAAAGGAGTTATCATGTTGAGACTGACTACCGTAAGACAGTCTTGTAGAAACATAACAATTCCTTTTTGCTTATATTACACTTCGACAAGCTCAATATTACAAACAAAGATTTTAAATTTGTGTACGGAATCTGTAATATAGAAATCAAATATTCAAATTACTCTCACTTTTCATTGATATTAACAACGGTAATCGACTCCATATAATTCCTAAACATAACGACCAATAATTAAAATTATGCTTCAATAAGTTTGGTTAATACCTCAGATTTTTCCTTGAAAACAAGTTTGTTTTTTTTCGACCGGCTAATTCTTCAACTAAATATTGCTTGCTATCTATAAATCAGGGCTTGATTTACCCATTAAGCTAAACCTTGTAAATCACGCGAGTTTCTGACAGTTTATGATAGAAGAAATAAATTTGTATATTTGAAATCCAAACCCTAAAATTTTTAGACTATGAACTTAACAAGAACTTTTGACTTACTGGATAGATACAAAGAATTATATGATATCGATGATGCCCTTGCAGGAAAGGAAGATGGCAAATGGGTAAAATACAGTTCTGCAGATTATATCAATTTTTCGAATTTGGTAAGCTACGGTCTTTTAGCATTAGGCTTTAAAAAAGGAGATAAAATTGCTACTATATCAAATAATCGACCTGAATGGAATTTTGTAGATATGGGGATGGCTCAAGTTGGAATTATTCATGTGCCAATTTATCCAACAATAGGATCAGAAGAATACGAATACATATTTAAACACTCTGAAGCAAAAGCTTTGATAGTGTCGGGCAAAATACTTTGGAATAAGGTAAGTGCTGTTGTAAAAGATCTTGATTCAATTAAATCTGTATTTTCATTTGACAACATTGAAGATGTAACATCATGGAATACCATTATTGAAGAAGGAAAAAAGAACGAAGAAAAATATAAAGACGAAGTATTAAAAATTAAAGCCGGCATTGAAAAAGATGAAATGGCTACTTTAATTTACACTTCAGGAACAACCGGATTTCCAAAAGGTGTTATGCTTTCTCATAAGAGTCTGGTTTCAAATATTATTAGCACAACAAAAGCGCATAGTTTAGGTATTGGACATAAAGCATTGAGTTTTTTACCCTTATGTCATGTATTAGAACGGATGCTGAATTATCATTTGCAATACAAAGGAATGAGTATATACTATGCCGAAAGCCTTGGGACAATTACAACTGATATTAAAGAAGTAAAACCACATATGTTTGGTACAGTTCCCCGATTATTAGAAAGGGTTTATGATGGAATTATCGGAAAAGGTCGTAATCTTCCATACATAAAAAAACAGATTTTTTTCTGGGCAGTAAATCTGGGATTAAGATATCGTATTAATAATAAGCATCGATATTTTTATAATTTAAAACTTAAAATAGCACGAAAACTGATTTTTATTAAATGGAAAGAAGCTTTAGGTGGTGAAGATCTTTTAATCGTTTGCGGTGGTGCCGCTTTACAAGAGCGATTAGCAAAAATATTTACGGCTGTTGGATATACAGTATTAGAAGGTTATGGTCTAACTGAGACTTCTCCTGTAATTGCTGTAAATACTAAAACACCAGAGGCTATCAAATTTGGAACGGTTGGTCCAATACTTGAAAATATTGAGGTTAAAATTGCAGATGATGGCGAAATATTATCTAAAGGTCCAAATTTAATGTTAGGTTATTATAAAGCTCCGGAACTTACCAAAGAAGCTATAGATAAAGACGGCTGGTTTCATACCGGTGATATCGGACATATCGACAAAAAAGGCTTTCTTAAAATAACTGATCGTAAAAAAGAAATGTTTAAATCTTCAAGTGGAAAATATATAGCTCCACAGGTAATCGAAAATAAATTTAAAGAATCATTTTTTATTGAGCAGCTAATGGTTATCGGAGAAAATGAAAAATTTGCAAGTGCTTTATTATCACCAAATTTTAAATTTTTACATGATTGGTGTTCCAGACACAAACTTCAATATCGTGATAATAAACATTTGGTTACTACTCCTGAAGTTATTGCACGTTATCAGAAGGAGGTAAATAAATATAATACATCACTGGGCGACCACGAAAAGATTAAACGATTTAGACTTGTTTGCGAAGAATGGAGCCCCGATACAGGAGAATTATCGCCTACACAAAAACTTAAGCGAAATTTTGTTTATGAAAAATACAAACTTATTATAGCTGAAATATACCAGTACGATAAGAAACAAAAAAAGTAATAGTTAATTTCAAGGTTTTAGTTAATGGAATTAAAAACACAGTTAAGAAAAATGCTCCTTTTACTCGGAGCATTTTTCTTAATCTAAATTCTTTTCTCTAAAAATAAATAAGCCAATAAAAGTTAGTAATCCGTTTAGTATTAACAACTCAAAACCAAACTGATAACCTCCTAAAATTGATCCTGAATAAAAGTTTAAGATGTAACAAATTACTGGCGAAATAATCGCTATTACAGGAACTAATTTATCTTTCGTTTTATATTTGGTTAATAAACCAAAAGCATACATCCCTAATAATGGTCCATA
>DAOUTQ010000216.1 GCA_030668615.1 Bacteroidales bacterium
CAGTATAAAACGGGTGAGAAGTGTTTGAAATCTCAACTTTAATTAATGGATATTCATTTCCATCTTCGAACTTAACAGTTTCACTTGTTGGTGCAGTTGATTTTGTTAAAAACATCTCATTATTTGACATATCCTTAAAAACAACAAATCTATAATCTTCTGGATGTATTCCCTTTTTCATCTTTAAACTCCTTTATATTTTGCTATACTTTATTTGCTAATTAACACTTTATGGCTTGCAAAATTAGAATATACTTCTTAAAAATACAAAATAAATTGATGTTTTTTAATTATTTATTTAAGTTGAAACCACTTATCCAAATCATATCCTGATTTTCCGGTCATACTTTTATGCGAAAACTCGTTCGTATGTCTGTCATAATTGTATTCTAAACCCCATTTTTTATAATTCTTTGCAATTTCCTCAACAGCAAAAGTAAAATATTCGATTTCAGAGTCAAGTGTAGTTGGGTGAATTGACCAACGAATCCAGCCTGGTTTTTGTGAAAGATCTCCATGATTAATTAACTCTGTAATTTCACGAGAATTATCATAGCTTACATCTAAAAGATAATGTCCGTATGTACCTGCACAAGCACATCCTCCGCGAACCTGAATCCCATAGCGATCGCTCAATAACTTTACAACTAAATTAAAATGGACATTTTCAATATAAAAAGAAACTGCCCCAATCCGATCAGTTACGTTATCGGCCAATATTTTTACAGCAGGAATAGATTTCAAACCTTTGAATGCTTGTGAAACCAACTCCTTTTCACGCAGTTCCATATTCTCAATCCCCATTTGATCTTTTAGCTCGAACACTAATGCAGTTCTAATTGCTTGTAAAAAACCTGGTGTGCCACCATCTTCTCTAAGTTCAATATCATCAATATACTTGTATTCGCCCCAACGATTTGTCCAATCAACCGTTCCACCTCCAGGATTATCGGGCACTTTACAGTTATACAAACTTGAATCAAAAATCAATATTCCAGCAGTTCCAGGCCCTCCTAAAAATTTATGCGGAGAAAAGAAAATAGCATCCAATTTTTCCATCGGATCTTCAGGATGCATATTAATTTCAGAATAAGGAGCAGAAGCTGCAAAGTCAATAAAGCAGAGACCTTCATGCTCATGCATTATTTTGGCCAACTTATGATAAGGAGGTTTTACACCGGTTACATTAGAAGCAGCAGAAAATGATCCAATTTTAAGTTTTCTATCTTTATATTTTTCTAATTGTTCTCTTAAATTTTCGGGATTAACACGCAAATTCTTGTCAGGTTCAATAATAACAACATCACAAACAGTTTCGTACCATGAAGTATGATTTGAGTGATGTTCCATATGTGTAATAAAAACAACAGGACGTTCCATTTCTCGAAGACATTCCTTATTTTTTAACATTCCACATCCTTTTAAACCAAGAATTCGTTGAAGTTTATTAATAACCGCTGTCATTCCGAATCCGGCCTGAATTAAAACATCTTCAGGCCCAGCGTTAACATGTTTCTTTATCAATTTTTGAGCATAATGATAGCTATGAGTCATCAAGGTGCCTGTTTCGCTTGTTTCGGTATGCGTGTTTGCAACGAAAGGACCAAAGTCTTCCAGAATTTTTTTCTCAATTGGACGGTACAATCTGCCTCCTGCAATCCAATCAGCATAAATTATTTTTTGCTCTCCGTAAGGAGATACATATGTTGAATCAATGCCAACAATATTTTCTCTAAACTTCCCAAAATAAGACTCTAAGGATTTCATAGGAGTAAATTTTTTAATAATACTTCAGACATAAAAATAGGCTAAAGGTTTAAAAAAGAGAAATAAATTATCTGTTGTTTAATATTCTATAGGAATCAAATTATGACAAACTATCCGATTACAATTATTCCTCTATCAAGCAATACAAATATGGTTATAATAATAGTACTGTAAAAAGCATACCATTTTAAAGGAATATACTCGTTAGGCTTAAAACCTAACTTTATGTAGTTATATAATATTAGAATAGCTTTTGAAATAACATATGTTATTACAGTAGCAAGCGCAACACCAACAACACCATATCTGCCTACCAACCATAAACTTAAGGCTATGTTAAGTAGAACTTCAATAACAGAAATTCTAAAAAGTGTTCTGGTTTTTTTTAGCCCAATAAGTATTGTGTGTGGGAAAAGTATTCTACTCACAATTGCCAATAAATAAATAACAAACACATCGGCACTTCTGGTAAATTCAGGACTAAACATCCATCTATAAAGAGGTTTTGCAAACAATAATAAACCAATAGATAATGGATACATTGAATGCATTATTCTAAGCGATTTTTTTCGCAAAATACCCAGAGTCTCCCTAATATTTTCCTTTTTTGAGAACTGAGTAAGTAATGCAGAACTCAAACCAGCTGCCATCATTACTACAAAAGGTAATTCTTTTGCTCCATATCTGAAAATTGCAAAACCCTCTGCAGCATAATTTAATGTAACTACTAATCCATCAATATATTGCGCTGAACCATTAACTAAAATACTAAATGTTATTGGCGCTGCAAAAAACATCACTTCTTTTATAAAAGGAAATGAAAATTTTATCTCAGAATAATTATATAAAAGTGTTATTAACCAGATATTTTTAATTATTGAAACCACTACCAGTCCTCTCAACGACCATATTACATCATATCCAAGTGAAACGGGTATTATAGCTGCGCAAAGCTGAAGAATAGAAGTTATATAACCATAACTAATGGTGTTTCCATTCTTATCTTGCACCATATAAATATATTCAACCAAATTTGCCGGGCTACTTAAGAGCAAATACAACAATGTAATATTTAATAGAGGAACATCTCCGGAATGCCCGAAAATGGAAAAATTTCCTTTGATTGCAAGTCCGAATAAAAAAATAATTACACTAAAGAAAACCAGAATTACATAAATATTAAATACTTCGGGAGATTTTGTTCCTGCAAGCTGTTCTTTGTCTCCAAAAGTATTATTACTTTTAAATAGAGGTAAAAAAGCCTGAATAAGACCATTAACCCAGAAAAAACTTGAAGCACTGGCAATGAAGATTGAAACTTCAAAAAGACCAATTTGTTCTTTTGATAATCCAATCTTTGTAAAAACAACAGATATAATAAGAAAGGTTACAAACCTTAATATATTAATAGCCTGTAAGCCGGTAACACTATTAACATACCTTTTTCCACCAAACACTTAGACTGATTTTTTAATTTAAGGGCAAAAATACATTTTACCCTATGAATAAAAAACAAATTAACTCTTTTTAAGATCATTTGGAAATATTTACATTAAAATCAAAAAAAGCAAGGAACTTTATCGGACTTTCATGTGTAAATTATAAAATTTCTTATGTATATTTGCAGTCCGAAAAATGGTGGTTGTAGCTCAGTTGGTTAGAGTGCTTGATTGTGGTTCAAGAAGTCGCCGGTTCGAACCCGGTCTCCCACCCAAACGGAAAAGCTTCGATAAGAAATCGAAGCTTTTTTTATTTATAAAAGTTCCGTTGTCTCATTGCTTCAAAAACCAGGATTGCTGTTGATGCTGAAACATTTAACGAATCAATTTCACCGCTCATTGGAATAATAATTTGCTTATCAGTATTTTTCAACCATTTATCTGTAAGTCCGACAGCTTCGGTTCCCATTACAATTGCAGAAGGACCTGTCATATCAGTTTCGTGATAATTCTCTGTTGCTGTTAATGCTGCCGCAAAAGATTTTATTCCTTTTTCTTTTAACCAAGCAATGGTATCATCCGATGAAGCTGCAATTACTTGGTTTGTAAAAACACAA
>DAOUTQ010000132.1 GCA_030668615.1 Bacteroidales bacterium
CAAATTACAGTTCCTTTATATTGTTGTAAATGCTGCTCAAGCCAATGCATACTTTCTGCATCCAAATGGTTTGTTGGCTCATCTAACAACAATATATCAGGCTCTTGCAATAATAAACGACATAAAGCAACACGGCGTCGTTCGCCTCCAGAAAGCTCGCTTACAGGTTGATCGTCAGGTGGACATTGCAAAGCATCCATTGCACGATTCAGTTTTGTGTCAATATTCCATGCGTCTAACTGATCAATTTTCTCTTGCAGATTAGCTTGTTCAGCAATTAACTTATCCATTGCATCAGGATTTTCATAAACCTCAGGCAATTCGAATTTCTTATTTACTTCTTCGTATTTTTTCAGAACGTCAGCAACTTCATGAACTCCTTCCATTACCACCTCCTTAACGGTTTTGTTTTCATCAAGCTGAGGTTCTTGATCAAGAAGACCAACAGAATAACCTGGAGCAAAAACGAGTTCTCCATTAAAAGATTTATCCTGTCCTGCTATTATGCGTAACAATGTAGATTTACCACTACCATTTAAACCAATAATACCAATTTTAGCTCCAAGGTAAAATGATAAACTAATATCTTTAATTACAGTCTTATTTGGTGGGTAAGTCTTGCTTACCTTAAACATTGAAAAAATAATTTTTTTATCGTCGGACATAATAATTAGTTAATAGTTGAAAATTGAAAGTTTTAAGATTTATAAAGCAAAATTACTAAATCTTAGAATGCAATGGATTAATAAATTAAAATTTCGTTAAGAAAAGAATATAAATTTTAAAGTCCTTACACGAAAAGGGTCTTCTAATATTTAGTGAAGAATATAGAAAAAATATTGGAAGTTAAATCACTTCCATATCTTCAGTTTTAAGCCATCCTTTACTTCCATCACTTAATTTTATTTCTTTCCAATCTGATATTTGATCTTCTATACAGATTTTTGTTCCTTCATGAATTACAAATAAATCAGTTCCGCTATCATCAGGTGAGCTTTTCACAGTAACAGAAGGGTTCATTACAATAGCAGTATTACCTGATAAATTTTTTTGCTTTTGCTGATAAGAAAATATATACGAGATACCCGAAAGAAGAATAATAAAAAATCCTACCCAAAATGAAATCTTTTTTAAACTAAAATTTCTACTATATAAGAAAATTGAAATAAAGAATAAAGCTATGATAAAAGCCGAAAGGCTAACAATTGCCCATATATCAGAAGAAAATAAATTTCGAATAGATTTTATCCACCCTGTAATAAAGAATACTGGTAAAACTTCAATTTTATCAATAACCAACCTGTTTGCAAGCTCGAGATTATACTTAATATCAATATCATTAGGAGCAAGCATAAGTGCCTTTTCATAATTTAATATTGCTCGAGCTACAATATTTTTCTTGTAATAAGAATTACCTGTATTTAAATATAATTCAGGAGATTCATAACCAAGACTTATTATATTTTCATATATCTCAATTGCATCCTGATACTGACCTTTAGCATACAAATCATTTCCTTTAAGAAACAAACTATCAGCTTCCTGTGCATTTAAATAAAGCACTGTTGAAACGGAAAATATAAGAAAAAGTATTTTTTTCATTTTTTTATCTCCTACACTATTTCAATTTTTGCTGTAACTTACTTATAACTTTTATTGCATCGTTGTACAAAGTATCCATTTTGGTTTCTTCTGTAACCGGCGCATAACGTGCGTACTCACATCGATCAATAATATTCATTATTTGATTAATATATTCTTCATCAACGTTTTTGGCAAGCATCTCACTTCGTGCATTATCTTTAGAAAGACTAGCTATAGTAATTCCTAACTTATTACTTAAATAACCCCACATAGCTTTAACCAGTTCTTCGTAAAAAGCCTCATTCTTATTCTGTTTCATATAAGCTGAAGCCTTTTTTAATCTCTCACGGGCAAACTTATTAGCTTTCTTGTTTTTAACTAACATTACATTTGCATTCTCTTTCATTTTCTTTCTACGAAACAAGAAAACAATTACAAACATGATAACACCTACAATATAAAATGAATAGAATAATCGAGATCCAAATACAAAACGGTTTGATTTTTTGAGTTTAGAATCTGTTTTTATAAACCTGATATCCTGACCTAAAAATTTTAAATCTTCTTTTGTAAATGAAGATGAAACCGTTATCGTTGTATCTCCTTCTGATTTAGTTACTTTAATATTAAAAGGACCTGCTTTTTTAGTTTTATACTGATTTGATTCGGTATCGAAGTATGAAAAATTAAATGCAGGAATAGTAAAATCGCCTGCATGACGCGGAATCATAAGATACTCAAATGATTTATTACCAACAGCTCCACCTTCAGTATATTTTATATTGTCGCCAACTTTTGGATCATAAACATCAAAATCTGAAGGGAATTCAATCTTTAAAGGATTAATGTATTTTAAATTCCCATTTCCTGAAATCTTAACCTTTAAATTTATTGCATCATTCGTTTTTACTGTTGATTTATCAACAGAAGCTGTCATGTTAAGTTTTCCTACTGCACCTGAAAAGTTATAAGGTTTATTTGAAGGCAATTCATCTACATTAATCGTAACCGAATTACTATACACCTTACGACCTTCGCTTTCTACTGAGCCAAAAAAATCATCGAACATACTTCTTGATCTACGATTATTCGGTTTTTGGTAATAAACATCAAGCTCAAAAGGTTCTATTGTAAGTTTCCCAGTCTTTTGCGGATAAAGGATATATTTTTTTAAAACTCCTGTAAGATATATCTCATCATTTATTCGTTCTCTGTTTAAACTGGTGAGTTGTGGAACTTCTAAATCTTGTGCAATAAAACCTTTTAAGGATGGTAATTTTGCATTATCCAAACGGGTTATATTAAGCTTTGAAAATAATTTAATAGTAGCAATTAAATGTTCTTCTTGATGAACCTTTGTTTTGGTAACAAATATTTTAATATACAGATCTTTATTCGAAATCTGGGATGTAGTTGAAGCTTGCTCAGATTGAGTTATCCCTGCAGCTGCCGCTCCTGATTGATTCTGTTTTGTGCCTCCTTTTATAACCTCAATTTTTATTGGATCTGACTTATATGTTTTTTTTTCGACAACAACTTCGGCTGGAGGAATAATAAATTCTCCTTCTTTATTTGCTTGAACGATATATGTGTACCGTAATTCGAAATTTTGAGTAACCTTACCATTAATAATACTTACATTACTCGATTGTGAAGTACTTGGTCCGGCCAAAACACTAATTCCATCAATAGCTGGTGATGAAAAGTTCTCAGGCTTTGCATTAACCGTATAAATTAACCTGAACTGCTGCCCAAGCTCAACAACCTCAGGTGCCGATGCTTTAAATGTGACATCCTGAGAGAATGCACATTTAGCAAACAGTAAGAATATTATAAAATACCAATTTTTCATTTTCTCTTTATTTTCGTGTAATACTTAATTAAAAGATTACCACTCCTTTTCAGTCTTAACTTTAGCAGCCGCCGCTTGTTGTTCTTTCACTTTTTTCTGTGTGTCTTTTTCGTCATTGGCTAATGCCTGTAAAATACGCTCAGCATCTTCTTTTGATATTTGTTGTTGCTGCTGCTGCTGTTGTTCCTTATTCTGATCTTGCTTATCTTGTTTATCTTGATCTTTATTTTGGTCTTTATTTTCTTTATTCTGATCGTCTTTATTTTGCTGATCCTGATTCTGATCTTTCTTGTCCTGATCTTGATTATCTTTATTTTGATCTTGGTTTTGTTGTTGCTGCTGTTGTTCTAATTTTTTCTGAGCATATGCAAGATTATATTTAGTTTCCAGATCATTCGGGTTATTTCTTAAAGCATTTTTATATGCTTCAACGCTTTCTTTTAGCTTATTATTCTGCAATAAAGAATTTCCAAGATTATGATAAATTTTCGCCTTTTCTTCTTTACTAATTTCTACGTCAGCAATGCTTTCAAATTGTTTAATAGCGTCTTCGTACTTCTCCTGTTTGTATAAAGCATCACCCACATTAAAAGCTGGCTCGTGCGTTTTTTCTTCTTCAAGATCAACAGCTTTTCTATATGAAACTTCAGAATTTTCAAAATCAGAATTCTCAAATTCATTATTTCCCTGACGAATATATTTTCTTTCTTTTTGTGCAAAAGCATTAACAGCAATCAATGCTAATGTATAAATCATTAAAAATTTAATCCATTTCATATTATGCATTAATTTTAAATATGTTAAAGTTTTTCGACCATTTATTTTTTCTTTCAGGAATAAAAATATCTAAAAGAATAAAAAATAAAGCAATAGCTAATAAATATTGGAACCGATGTTCGAACTCAGTATATATCTTTTCTTCCATTTCTTTCTTTTCCATCTTATTAATACGATCGAACAACTTATTTAAACCCGTTTGAGTATTATTAGCTCTGATAAATACTCCGTCACCAGCATTAGCAATTTCTTGCAATGTTTTCTGATCAAGTTTACTAATTACAGTATTTCCGTCTTTGTCCTGCTGAAAAACTGTTTGACCATAATCTTTATTCAATGGAATTGGAGCTCCCTGTGGACTTCCCATACCAATGGTATGAACCATAATTCCTTTTTCTGCTGCTAATTCAGCAGCTCCAATTGCATCATCTTCGTGATTTTCGCCATCGGTAATAATAATTAGCGCTTTCTCCATATCACTTTCTGGTGTAAATGAGTTCATTGCCAAATCAATAGCTGACCCAATGTTTGTTCCCTGTTTCGAAACAATTTTCGTATTTATTGATGATAAAAACATTTTGGTAGCAGCATAGTCTGAAGTTACCGGAACCTGAATATAAGAATCTCCTGCAAAAACAATTAAACCAATTCTATCATTTTCCATATTATCAACCAATTTTGATATGGCTTGCTTTGCTCTTTCTAAACGATTTGGTTTAATATCTTCTGCTAACATACTATTTGATACATCAAGAGCAATAATTATTTCAGCTCCTTTACGTTTTACTTTCTCCAGTTTTGAACCAAACTGAGGATCAGACAATGCAAATATGATAGAAAGAATAGCAACTGTTAAAAATACAAACTTAAGTATAGGTTTACTTTTTGAAACAAAAGGCATTAATTGTTCTATGACACTTAAATCGCCAAATCTGGAGAGTGCTTTCTTTTTATTATTCTGCGCCAATCCAAATAATAATCCTAAAATTGGTATTATAAGTAAAAAATATAAATATTCTGGATTCCCAAATCTAAACATTTCTTTAGTTTAAAGTTCAAAGTTCAAAGTTCCAAGTTTATGGAATTTGTCTTAACAAGGTATTTCTTAATACCATATCTACTAAAAGTAAAAACGCAGCTATCAATACAAAGCTTAAAAATTCTTCATCTTTCTGGCTAAACTCTTTTACTTCAATTTTTGATTTCTCTAACTTATCAATCTGCTCATATATCTGTTTCAATTTATCATTATCTGTTGCTCTGAAATATTCTCCACCTGTACTCTCAGCTATTTCCAGTAAAGTTTCTTCATCAATTTCAACAGGCATATTTCTTAACTGAGTTCCAAATGGTGTAGTAATTGGATAAGGAGCCATACCTTCAGAACCAACACCAATTGTATAAACTCTTATTCCAAAAGTTTGAGCTAATTCAGCAGCTGTCGCTGGTGCAATAGCCCCACGATTATTTACTCCATCTGTTAAAAGAATTATTACTTTGCTTTTTGCATCGCTATCTTTTAATCGACTAACAGATGTTGCCAATCCCATTCCAATAGCTGTTCCATCTTCTATCATTCCACTTTTAATATCCCTAAATAAGTTTATTAAAACTGCGTGATCTGTTGTTAACGGACATTGCGTAAAACTTTCACCACTAAAAACAACTAAACCAATTCTGTCGTTTCTGCGTCCTGAAATGAATTGAATTGCAAGATCTTTTGCTGCTTCCATTCTATCAGGAGTAAAATCGCGTGCCAACATACTACTGGAAATATCTAATGCAAGTACAATATCAATACCTTCAGACTCTTCGTCTTTCCAGCTTAGTGTAGATTGTGGACGTGCGATCGCAACAATAATTAAAGCAATTGAAATTACTCTAAATCCAAAAACTACATGTCGTAATATATGTTTGTATGTAAAATGATGTTTACCAAATCCTTTTATTGTAGATACCTGAATACTTGCATGTGTACGTTTATGATTTAGTACATACCAAACAATTACTGGTACTATTATCAGTAACAGGTATAATAAATTTGGATTTGCAAATGTTATTTGATTCATAATTCAATTAAATATTTTGTTCTAAAGGAATTGCCGTTTCAATCTTTTCATTGTTTTCCTCGTTTTCTGATTCTTCCCCGCCTGCCGGACGGGCAGGTTTTTCTTCGACAATTAATTTAGTATTATCAACAAATTTATAAGCACCGTTTATACATTTCTCATGCTCATCAGCGATAGGTTTAAACTTGGCGAATTTTACCAAATCTGATGTATAAAAGATCTCTTTTAAATCGTTAAAAGCATCTTCATTTTTAAAATCCGAGTTTTTTAAAGATTGTAGAATTTCTTCGCTTGTTCTTTCCATTGTTCTAATTGCGTAACGATTCCATAAATACATTCTAAGAATATCACTTAAAACTGTATAATAAGATTTGATTTTATCTTTTTGCCAAAGCTTATCGTCCTTTAACCTACTCAAATCTCGCAAAGCTATAATATGTGCAGGCTCACGTGGTTTAAATCGTTTTATAACAGGTTCATTACGTTTTATTTTTCGAATTATATAAATAATTACCAAAAGTATAAGAACAAGACCCAAACTTCCTCCGGCCCATGGAAATATTTCAGCAAAACTAATAGGCGCACTATATGGCAACTTTATATCTTTAATTGCTTGTGTAGTATCAACTTTAACAGAATGTATTATAAACGCTAATGGTTCAGATTTAATAGTATCGCTATAATATAAAACCGGGATTGGAGGAAGTACATAATATCCTGAATCAAAAGCTGTTATTAAAAGTCGTTTTTTAATAAGCCAATCGCCATTTTCTAATAAGCTTGTATCATTTTCCGATTGTTCTAAAATCTCTATTTCTTTAGTTAAAGCTGCATCAAAAATGGGTATTCCTACAAAAACATTATTAGGCTGAGTTACCTTTAATTCAAGGCCTACCTGATCACCAATTAGAAATTCTGTAGTATCCATTTTAGCTTCAACTGTAACTCTTTGAGCATATCCAACATTATAAAATGCTGATAAAACAACCAGAAATAATAAATTTAACTTATATGATTTTAATACTTGTATCATAAATTAAAATTCAATTATCGTTTTTTAAAAAGATTAATTAAAGGTTTAACATAATCTTCGTCAGTTGCCATCGAAACAAAATCAACGCCTGCGCGAACCATTGTATCATTTACTGATGCATCCATTGTTTGATACCACTGTGCATAATTTCGTCTTACACTTAGACTTGTAGTATCGACCCACGCATATTCACCTGTTTCAGCATCTTTCATACGAATAATTCCTACCGAAGGAATTTCCTTTTCACGTTTATCATAGATTTTCAATCCAATAATATCATGTTTTCGGTTTGCTATTCTAATGGCTTCATCGAAACGAGGATTTCCTGTTGAAGGATCATCATCAATAAAGTCGGAAATTACAAATGCAGTACTTCGTTTTTTAATTGCATTTGTCAAATAGCGCAATGCCTCAGAAATATTTGTTTCCTTATTTTCAGGCTTAAACTCAATGAGTTCACGAATAATTCTAAGAATGTGTGTTCTTCCCTTTTTAGGAGGAATAAACTTTTCAACCTTATCGCTAAATAAAATTACTCCAATCTTGTCGTTATTATGAATTGCTGAGAACGATAAAACCGCAGAAATTTCTGTTATTAGATTTTTCTTTAACTGCGTTTGTGTTCCAAACACACGAGAATTACTAACATCAACGAGTAACATTACTGTCAATTCACGTTCCTCTTCATATATTTTAATATATGGTTGATTAAATCGAGCAGTAACATTCCAATCAATATTTCGAATATCGTCACCATACTGATAATCACGAACTTCACTAAAAGCCATTCCACGACCTTTAAAAGCACTATGATACTCACCGGCAAATATATTCCTTGATAAGCCGCGTGTTTTAATTTCTATTTTCCGTACTTTTTTCAGTAGTTCTGAAGCTTCCACACCAAATCCTTTTTATTGGTTATACATCAGTCTTTCTTTTCGAGCTTCTTTGTAATGATAGAAAAATACCATTCTTCTTTTTTGATTCTGATAACAAAGTTGTTTTTTCCAGAAGTATAATCATACCATGTTAAATCTTCTTTGTACTCATAGTTTTGATTTAATGAATCTATCATTTGTTTTAATAAACTGTAATCACACATTAACATATGATATTTACAATAACCATCTTCATTCAAAACAAATAAGTACGTTCGGTAACCATCGAAATCTTCAAATTTGATGAAGTTGCTTTTACCTAAAACTTCTTTTGAAAAATAGAAGTCTTTATGGTTTTCCTTCATCTCTTTTTTAATTTCTAATTTATGTTTACCTACAAAACTTTGTCCGGAAACATTTAAGCCCGAAACTACAATTAACAGAAGTACAATTATTTTTTTCATTTGACAGAAATATGTAACTTTTTAAGGAACTTCAATTGTATTCAGAATGTCCGTAATGATATCTTCAGAAGTTACATTCTCAGCTTCAGCTTCGTATGATAATCCTATTCTATGACGCAATACATCGTGACATACTGCACGCACATCTTCAGGAATAACATAGCCTCTTCTTTTAATAAAAGCAAAAGCTTTTGATGCCATAGCCAAGTTTATACTTGCACGAGGCGAACCACCATAATTTATCATTGTAGAAAATTTCTCCAGATTATATTTTTCTGGGAATCTTGTTGCAAAAACTATATCTAAAATATACCGTTCTATTTTTTCATCAATATAAACATCCTTAACCACATTACGTGCATCAATAATGTTCTGCGTTTTTAGAATAGTATTTGCTTTTGGAAATTCTTTAGCAATATTTTCTCTTACAATTAACTTTTCCTCTTCAATCTTTGGATAATCAACCACTACTTTAAGCATAAAACGGTCAACTTGTGCTTCCGGCAATGGATAAGTACCTTCTTGTTCGATTGGATTTTGAGTTGCCATAACTAAAAATGGTTTTGGCAAAGGATATGTTTCTACACCAATTGTTACCTGACGTTCCTGCATTGCTTCCAATAATGCACTTTGCACTTTTGCTGGCGAACGATTTATCTCATCAGCTAAAACAAAATTAGTAAAAACAGGTCCTTTTTTCACATGAAACTCTTCCTTTTTCTGACTGTAAATCATAGTTCCAATTAAATCGGCAGGAAGTAAATCAGGAGTAAACTGAATACGACTAAAATCTGCATCAACAATAGTTGACAATGTATTTATAGCCAAAGTTTTTGCCAATCCCGGAACACCTTCAAGTAAAATGTGCCCATCGGAAAGAAGGCCAATTAACAGAGAATCAACAAGGTGTTTCTGACCAATAATTACCTTGCCCATTTCCATTTTAATCATATCAACAAAAGAACTCTCCTTCTCTATTCGGTCATTCAGTTCTTTAACATCAACTGTTTCGTTCATACTTTATAATTTTTGAAAAGATACATAAAAAATAATTGTTAACTAATAATTCTACTTCTGTCATTGTAAAATCATGACAATATTAAATCAATTTTGTGTTAAAATATGTTAAAGGGTTTTAAGAATTTATAATACTTTTTAATGGAATTAATAGG
>DAOUTQ010000046.1 GCA_030668615.1 Bacteroidales bacterium
TAATTTAGGATTCTTAACAAAAATAGCAAAATATTTGTAAAATCAATAAGTTAAGCCCGAATTTATTGAATAATTTTTCAATTTTATATTTATTAATTAATACTTAAAGTGTAAATTAAATCCAGCTCTCAGCCACCTCTTAGGCATTTCAACATTACCAATATCAATATATTCTATATTAAATGCATTCTGTAGCTCCACGAAAACTGTTGCAATTTCTTTATTATAGGAAAGTTTAAGATCAAGTAACCAGAATGGATCAAAATTTTGATCACCAATATAATCATTAACAGAAACATCATATTTGGTATAACTCCCTGTTCTGTCCTGAAATCTAATATTCCACGATAAATTCATATTTCCCCAAAGCTTATTATTAATATTAATTATAAGGTTATGCTTTAAATTATTAAGAGAATACTTTGTATTATAATTTTCAGAATTAGATTTCTGTTCAAGATAGTTGTAATCTATTCTTATGTGATTAATCCAGTATTTATCTAAATCAAAAGTGTTTGTTATTTTAAATCCTTTTGTGGTTACATTCGTTAGATTTTGTGTTTCCCATTTTTCAGAAGGATCAGAATCAATAGGTTTTACCCATGCTATTAAGTTTTTTGAATCCCTATAATAGACACTTAAATTTGAGTTAAAGATTGTATTCCGAAACTTTATTCCTGCTTCATAACTCCAAGCTTCTTCAGGCTGCAAGTTTACATTCCCAATGTTGGAAGGACCATTATAAAACAAATCGGTAAATGTTGGTAATCTTAAGGATTTATTTATTGTTATATATGAATTTAGATTGTTTGTAAATCGATAACTCAAATCAAATCCAGGGTAAAAGTTATAACTAAAGTCGTTTTCTGAAACCCAACTTGTTAATAATCCTATCGAAAATGATAAATTATTATAATAAAATGAATGTTCTAAAAAATAGTTTGAAATAGTTCTTGAATACTTTTTAGTGTACAAGCCATCTGGTTCTCCTGAAACTTTTAATGTATCGTTCATATCCTCACCTAAAACATTACTCCAAATGTTCTCCGATCTTTGTTCTGCGCCAAATGAAGTTACTCCAAGTTTTGTTATCATTCTTGCATCAATCTTTATTCCATAAACATCGGTTAAATGATAATTATGTCCGGTATACCATGATGCAGGCTCATATCTGAAAAGTTCAAAACGATCTTTGTGACGACGAAAATATACTACTGGTATAACTTTTATTTTTTCTCCTGCTTCAAATTTCAGGCTTGTAAATGTGGTTTTTGTTTGCTCAAACTGATTAGGATAAGCAGGAGTATAAAAACTATTTGCTCCAAATTCTTTATCTGTATATCCTATCTGGTAATCAATCTTTCCTATTTCAGAATTGTACCGTGTGCTATAGAAAGCATTATACTGATCAAAATCGGTATTTTTAATATATCCTTTGCTTTGAGATTTAGAAACTGATACAAAATGCTTCATTTTTTTATTTGTAAATGCTCCGGAAAAATTTTCTGAAAACAATCCAAAATCACCAGCAAGAAATCCAGCTTTTAAAATATTTTCATTGAAGTTGTTTGTAATAATGTTGATTGCACCACTAAATGCATTTGGTCCGAAAACTCTGGATCCTGGTCCTTCCAGAATCTCAATTCGCGTTATGGAATTTAAATCAATTGGTAAGTTTAAACTATGATGTCCGGTTTGTGGATCAGAAATATTGACACCATTAAGAAGTATTAAGTTTTGATCGAAAGAACCTCCTCTTACACTTATATCAGACTGGATTCCATTTACACCTCGTTGTCTGATATCTATTCCTGAGAAGTTTTTAAGCAATTCGTTAATATCAGAAACGGGCATCAGTTTTATTTCGTCTTCTTTTATAACGGTAACCTGCCTTGATAACTGAGAGTAAATAACCGGAGCTTTTTGTGCACTCACAATAACTTCATCCAGATCTAAGTTTTTTGTTACTGTTGTATCTGTTTGACTTAGCACCTCAACAGGAATTAATAAAATGGAATAGGCTATACTTAAAGTTGTAATTTTTACTACTTTTTTTAATGTATTGTACACTGAATATCCTTTTCTATTCCAGTTTTTAAAAACTATTGATTTGGTAATGATTGATTTAAGTTGATTTTTCATTTTTAAATTATTTAATAGATTTCTGCACCCTGCAAAACAGGATGGAATGTTAATATTATAAAATTGTTTATAGTATGCGGGTTACAGCAATGCTGCGAAGATTCATCTGAATTTGAAGTAATCGAAAGAAGAGACATTAACTGCAAATCAGCATTTACTAATATCAATTCATCAGGATCATCTGTTTCAGCTATTGAAGAATCAATCCAGTCTTTTTTAAATGATCTTTTCGTATTATTTTTTTCAATAGCTTTTTCGCATATTTCTCCATCAATATGCCCTATTTGAACTTCTTTTCCTAAAGATGCAAATACAGCATAGCTCTTTCGCGACCACTGATTGAAAATTAAAGATTGGTTTCTATTTATTATAGCTCTATTCATAATGAAGGCGTAAAATTATCGTTTTTTATTCTTTGTACAATGAATATCTTTATAAATACATTTATTAATGTTACTTTTTTCTTAATTTCAATCGTTTTAGAATTTAACAGTATATTTTTCATAAATTGTATGCAATGATGCAGCACTAAGTTTTTCTTACCGTCTTTTTTATGGAAATATGAACAAGCAGGAAAGTATTTATACAAATATCCATCAGGATATAATTGACCGGTGTAAATCGGGGGAGCAAAAAGCACAGTTTCAGTTGTATAAACTGTATTACAAAGCAATGTACAACACCTGCTTGCGCATTGTAAATGACAGCCTTGAAGCTGAAGATATTATGCAGGAGTCGTTCTTAAAAGCGTTTGGAAAAATAAATTTCTATAAAGGTGAAGTCAGTTTTGGTGCCTGGTTAAAGAGAATTGTTGTTAATCACTCACTTGATGAATTAAGAAAAAGAAAACTGATTACAGATTCCATAGAAGATTCTGTTTATGAAATAAAGGAAAAAGAAAAAAGTGAAAACAATGAAGATATTGAATGGAAAGTTGAAGAAATTAAAAAAGAAATAAATAATCTTCCTGATGGATACAGAATTGTAATATCGCTTTACCTAATTGAAGGTTATGATCACGATGAAATAAGTGAAATTATGAACATAAGCAGTTCAACGTCGCGATCACAATGTGCAAGAGCAAAAAAGAAATTAATTGAAAGCTTAAAAGAAAAACAATTAGAAAAAAACAACTAAATATGAATGATTTAGATAACATAATACAAAAGAATCGAGAGTTGTTCAATACAGATGAACCAAACGATGGACATTTTGAACGATTTGAGCAAAAACTAAATGAACTGAATAGCAAGAAAAAGACTTTTGCTTTTGGCTATATTCTAAAAGCTGCAGCAGTAGCAATTTTAGTTGTTTTATCGGGATTATGGGTTTATGATAATATTAATGAAACAAAAATAAATCAAGGTATTGCTTTAAGTGAAATTTCACCTGAATATGGCGAAGTTGAAATGTACTATACACATCTTGTAAATCAGAAATACGGAGAAATTAATCAAAGTAAATCTCTGGATAGTTTACAGAAAGTTCTATTAGTACACGAGCTAAATAATATGGATTCTATTTATGAAAACCTAAAAAAGGATCTTGTTACTAATCCAAATGATCAAAGAGTAATTAATGCTATGATACAACATTATCAGCTTAAAGTTGAAGTAATGAATCAAATTTTAAATCAATTACAACAAGTACAGAATATAAATAACCAAAAATTTGAAAACTATGAAAGCACCGAAATTTAAATCCACTCTATTATTAATAATCGTCCAATTATTAGTAATTACATCGGCATTTGCTGCTGGTGAAGAATTCTCTAAAAATTTGCATAAAGATTATGATGCTAATGCAAATACACTCTTAGTTATCCAAAATAAGTTTGGAAATGTAGATATTAACAATTGGGATAAAAACAAAGTTAGTATTGATGTTACAATTACCGTTGATCATAAAAACGAAGAAAAAGCAAAGGAGCTAATTGACCTTATCAATGTGAAATTTAATCAGTCTGGTAATACAATTGAAGCTATTACAGAAATTGATGAGAAGTTCAGTAAATGGAATTTTTCTTTTAGTAATGATGACGAAAAGGATTTTAGCATTGACTATAAAGTAAATATCCCAAAAGATATTAAACTGGATTTATCGAATAGATACGGTAGTGTATTTATTAATGAGATAACCGGACATTCAAAAATATCTGTAAAATATGGTAATTTAAAAATAAATAAGGTTCTAAGAAAGAATGTAAAACCTCTTAGCGAAATTTATCTTGCCTACTCAAAAGGAACTATTGATGAATGCGTTTGGCTAAAATTAAATTTAAAATACTCAAAAATTGAAATAGAAAAATGTAAAGCTTTGATTGCTGTAACTAAATATTCAAAGTTATATGTTGATAAAGCAAGTTCTATTGTTTGTGAATCGAAATATGATGAATACAGAATTGGAAGTATAACTAACTTTGTTACTACTTCAGCGTACACTGACTTTGAGTTTAATGAAATAAATAAAAAACTTGAATTCGACAACCGTTACGGAAATCTAAATGTTGATTATGTTCCTGCAGATTTTGAAAAAATTGACATTGAAAATGAATATGGGAATATAGATATTAGAATAAGTTTGGATGCATCATACAATTTAAAAGGATATGCAAAATATGCAGACATTGACTTTCCTGAAGGAAACAGAATAAGTAAGATTAAAGAAAATTCATCGCTTGAGGTTGAGGGTTTAATTGGTAAGGATAACAACACTAAATCAATTGTAAATATCGAAACAAGATATGGTAGTGTTGATCTTGATTAACACTTAGTTAATATCAAATAGAAAAGACCCGGAATTTTTTCGGGTCTTTTTTTATACGATTTATCAAACTTATTTTGTGAATCCAAATGCTTTCATCATTTTTTCAAAAACTTCTGTATTTTCATAAATTCCTCCAAATTCCTCAGCTCCCGGTCCAAATGCAAAAACTGGTACCATAACAGCTGTATGATAATCTGATGAAAAACTTGTTACAATTGTTTTATTCTTCATATCTCCATCAGTAATTGATAGTCCTCCGGTTTCATGATCGGCTGTTACAATAACAAGCGTCTCTCCATCATTAATTGCAAATTCCAGGGCTTTAGCTATGGCATTATCAAAATCTATTGTTTCAGCTATTAAGTAATCAATATTGTTATCTTCTCCTCCCCAATCAATTTGTGAACCTTCGACCATTAAGAAAAAACCATTTTCATTCTTATCTAATATTTTAATAGCTTTTTCTGTTGAAACAGGCAACATATCTCCTCTACCATTAAGATATTCAGGATTATGCTCTTCGGCAGTAAAAACGGCAAATTTTCCATCAACTTCTGTATTCAGGTTTTCAAGTCCATCAACTACTAAATAATTCTTTTTCTTAAGAGAATCAATTAGATTTAATTTATCTTCTCTATTACTAAACTGTTTTCTTCCACCTCCAATGAATAGATCAATATCTACATCTAAAAAATCAAGTGCAATGTTTTCATAATTATAACGTGAAGTATCGTGTGCAATAAATGATGCTGGCGTTGCATTTAAAATTGAACTTGTCGACACTAATCCAGTTGCCAGTTTATTTTCTTCTGCATACTCCAAAATAGTTTTGAATGGCATTCCTGTTGAATCAGCTGCAACGCAATAATTTTTAGTCTTTTTCCCAGTTGACAATGCTGTTCCTCCAGCACCTGAATCTGTTATAAAATCAGTTAATGAATATGTTTTATGGAAACCTATGTGTTTAAATTTCTCTATTGCTAATAGCTCTTCTTTGACAGACATTGCTGCAAATATTTGAGAAACTCCCATTCCATCACCAATCAATAAAATTATATTCTTTGCCTTTTTTACTTGTGGTTCATTTATTGTGTCAACTCTTTTGCAAGCGAAATTTAGAACCAATACTATTACAATAAAACTTAATCTTTTCATTTATTTTCAGGGTTTAATATTTTAATATCTTTTTCTTTTGCTCTTAACCACCAATCTTCCGGAACAATTGACCATTCATTTTTTAATTCCGGTTCAACAATGCCTTTTTCTTCTATCCGTTTCATCATATAATATCTTAAATCTTTTTCAGTAGAATTAATTCTTCTACTAAATAATTCTTCTTTTGACAAACCTACACCTTCGGTTAAATGACCTCCACCACCATTTCCACGATAGCTATTTATAGCAACAGTGTATGTACTATCCATGTAAAACTTCTTATTATCAGACATTAATGTTATGGTAACTTTTTCGTTCATAGGTTTAGTTACATCTACAGTATATTTAATACCTGAAGCAACATCAAAGTTGTAGAAATTGTTTAACAATGAATAAGAATTGTATTTTTCAGAATCCGCATCCTCTTCTGATTTAAACAATAACAAATGATCATCCTCATTTTCCATGGTGTTAAACCAATTTGCGAAAGAATACTCAAGATATTTATCAATTTCTCTGCCTGTAAGATTTAATGTATATAAAAAGTTTTCAAACTTGTACAATTTAAACATATCTCTAACATAAACAGGTCCCTCATCAATTACAGAATTAAACGATAATGGTGCTGCAAAAGAAATATCAGCCCCACTAATTTCCAGTTGAATATGATGAATTAGATCAATAAATTCCGATGGTCCATACAAAGCTTTATGTGTACTCACACTCTTGTTAAAAACACCTACTTTTTTTGAAACATATTCTTTAACTTCATTAAATTCATTGCTAAACTCAATATCAAATAAGGAATCTGCTTTTATATCTTTCATTTCAACAACATTTCCAATAATACTCTTTTCATATTTTCCTTCTGCATTAAGTTTTAACTCAACAGAAGCAGTTACAACTTGTCTTGCAGAACTTGTTGGACCTAAAACTATAACTTCGTCGCCATTTATATTTTCAATTTTTTCGTTCCAGGTATAATGATCATGCCCAACAAAAATGACATCAAATCCAGGAACTTGTTCTGCTACAATTAATGATGCATTTTCATTTTTATATGTTTCATAATCAACATTTCCGTATGTATAATCGTATCCAGCATGGAATAGTCCAACTAATAAGTCAGGATTTTCGTTTTCTAAAATTTGAGGGACCCATTTTTTAGCCGATTCAAGCATATCTTCGAATTCAATGCCCGACCAGAGTTCTTCTGGCAACCACTTTGGTATTCCTGGAGTTATTAAACCTAAAACAGCAATTTTAACTCCATCTTTTATAATAATTTTATATGGTTCGAAATAAGGTGAACCATCTTTTTTTACTGCATTAGCAGCTAACCAAGGAAAATTGAATTCTTTTTTTAGTTTATCGTAAACTGCATGACCAGCTTCTATATCATGATTCCCAACTGTAGCAACATCATATTGCATGTAGTTCATAACTTCTGAACAAATATGTTTTGCTGTTACCTTTTCGAAGTTGTAATAGTAAACCATTGGCTGACCTTGAAGAATATCACCATTATCCATTAAAATAACATTATTGTCTTTTTTAAGTTCCTTTACATAAGAATGAACTTTTGACAAAGAACCGGATGATGCTCTATCGTTAATAAAATCATAGTCGAAAATTGCGCCATGTACATCACTCGTTTCAACAAGTATTAAAGAATATTCCTGAGGTCTTTTTACTAACTCTGTGCATCCTGAGAAGGCTATCAGTAATGCTATAAACGAAATTAAATAAAGTTTTTTCATAAAACGAGATTAATGAAATTCAAAAATATGGATTCTTAATTTGAGAAAGATTAAAAAAACATTAATTCTAAACTATTTTATCAGAATTATTAATGTGTATAGTAAAATGAAAAGTTTATGTTAGGGAACGATTTTAAGCCCGTCATTTATACCTCAATAGATAAATTAAATTTTTCTATTAAAATAAATCAACCGAAATATTTTGAATAAACCCTGTATAAGTTGTTTCTCCTTCTAATCTTGCCATTGAAAGTATAATTATTACTGAAATTTCTTCTCCACTTTTATTTTTCACATCAATCTCTTTTCTCTCACCAACAGCTTTTTCAGATTTAGGATCTAATAAAGTATTTATAAAATCGTTCTCGTATTTATCATCGGGAAATAATTTTTTAATATTCCTTCCTATTACAATATCTCGTTCAATTTCCCATAAATCTTCGGCTGCTCTATTAAAGAATTTTATTATACCATTTTCATCAAAAGTGACTATAGCATCAGATGCTCCTTGTAATGTAAGCTCGGTTCTCCTTTGTACTTTTTCTATTTCTATAAACTGCTGCTTAACTTCCTCTTTAGCCTTTTTCAACTGTACTTTAAGATCAATTTTTGACCGGTTAAGAGCTTCTTCATGTTTTCTTAATAATTCGGTTTGATTTTTTGTTTCAAGCTCCATTAATTTTTCATTGGTTTCATCATTACCTATACATATTATCTTTGCAACATCGTCGTACATATCTTTTACTGCTGATAAAGAAACCCGAACCCAAATTTCTTTGTCTTCTTTGGTTCGTTGACGTAAAGTACCTTCCCATGTTTCACCTTGAGCTACCAAATCCCAAATATCTCTTAATTTATTTAAATCTGACTTATCGACAAAATCAAATATACTTTTCTCTTTTAATTCGAATACAGGATATTTCATTAATTCAACAAACTTCTGATTACATTCTAACAGGTCTCCTGTTGGTAAGAAATCGACTTTTATTGTTGATCTATTAAGAGCATTTATCTGTCCTAAATAATCTAAACTCTCCTTTTTCTGATCTGTTGTATCTATTGCCAAGAATAAAATTTTCTCTACACCTCCGTCATCTTTACGCATGCATGTATATGTCGACATTGTCCATAAATCTCGCCCCTGCTTTGTTACATGTTTCATATCACCTTCAAAATGTTTACCTCCATTTGCAAGTGAATCCCATAATTTGTCAAACCAAGTTTTATCTTTCTCGTTAATAAACATTGATATATTTTTACCTTCAACATCTGAGTTTTTATCATACCCTAATTTCTTCAAGAACTTTGTATTAGCATAAATCAATGTTCCGTCATTTTCGTATTCTGCTCTAATAAGAGTATGATTTACAGAATTCGTGAAAGAGATGAATTTCTCGCTTTGTCGGGCAGCTTCCTCCTGTGTAGCTTGTAGTTCCTCCATATTCTGACGCATTTGCTCTTCCTGAGCAGCAAGAGTTTCTGCTTGCAACCGAGATTCCTTTAATAATTTTGCTGTTCGTGTATTTGTTTTTACATTTGATATACTTGATGCAACACCTTCAGCTACTTTCTCTACAAACTCAATAATATGCGTTTCGATATTATGAAATGCTCCTATTTCTATAACTCCATAAACCTCATCATTAAATTTTAAAGGAACAACAAGAAGACAATTTGGGGTAGCTTCACCAAGTCCTGAAGTGACATGAACATAAGTTTTAGGAACATCTTTCATAAAAACCGTTTCTTGTTCTAAGATAACGGCACCGATAATACCCTCTCCTAACTCAATTCTTTTTTCTGCATATTTTCTACGTTCATAAGCATAACAAGCCGTCATTTGTAAATGTTTATCAAATTCATCCTCATCCTCAATAATAAATATTGCGCCTTGATTTGCACTTATATATTTTACTAAATTACTTATTAAGTTATAAGATAATTCCTCTAAATTATCTGTGTCTTTTCTTAGAATATCTCCAAATTTTGCTAAACCCTCAGCAATCCAATTTCTTTGTTGATCTTCATTTCGCCTTTTTTCTTCTTCTTCTTTATTATTCTTGAGATTATTTCTTAGATCCAAAATCGATTGACCTAACACATCATTAGAACCTTGTACTTTATAATCTGTATCAATCTTACCTAAACGTATTTTTTCAACAAAGCGAAATATTTTCTGATTTTTGTCGAATTCATATTTTAAAGAAGTGTGTAATGAATCAGAAGCTGCAGCATACTTCTTACTTATTATATATGCGTAAAAAGCTAGTACAAAAGGAGATAAGTCTAAAAGCAAATAAACAGGATTATTCCTATGTAAATCAACAATTTGCGAAAAACTTATTCTTTTAATGAAAAAATCTATTACTAAAATAAATAATAATGTTAATAATCCTATAATGAAACCACTAACAGTATATTTAAAGATTATGTTCTGAGAATTTCTTTCTTTCATAGATCGCTATTATATTTTTTCGGAAATTAAAAATAATTTAATTTAAGCGCAAATTTCTTTCATTATCATTTATAAAATAAATGTTATAAAATTTGATAAAAACCGTACTTGACTGCAAAAATGGCTAAACTATCACTATTTTGACATTCTGTTTTATTTAAAAGATTTGCACGGTGTCCTTCAACCGTTCTATTGCTTATATTCAATTTATTAGCTATTTCCGAATTTGATAATCCTTTGCAAATTAATTGCAAAATTTCTTGTTCCCTTGCCGTTATATCTATATCACAATTACTTGGAGTAAAAGCTTTATTTGTAATATTTTCTTTTACTCTTATTGTTCCTATCATGCTTTTTTTTCCTTTGAAATTAACATAGCTTCCTGTTAAAATAAACTTTACAATTTCTTGATCTCCACAAATAGCTCTAAATTCAGTCTGTATATCTTTTTGTATTCCTCTTTGCATACGACCAATTTTGTCAATAACTATATGAATATCATCCTTATAAATGATATTAACCAAACTCATCCCTATAAGTTCTCGTTTTGTATATTCAACTATTTCACAAAATTTTTTATTGACATATGAGATCTTTTCATCCTGATATATAAAAACCCCATCTGAAGAATACTCCATTAGAGTATTAAACTTTTCGTCGGCTAAACCAATAATTTTTTCCTGTTTTTCTAATCTGATCTCAATTAACTTTAATAAGTTATTTTGTTCAAATGGTTTTTCAAGATAATCATCTGCCCCAAGGTTCATTGCGGCTCGAACATCTTCAGTTGATGCTTTATTCATTAGAAATACAAATGGAATAATTGCAGTAGAATTAATTTGTAATAATGTATTAAATATTTCGTACCCATTTAAACCAGGAACATCCGAATCACAAAGTATAATATCGGGAAGAAATTCAAGAGCCTTTTGAATAGCAGAAGATCCTTCTGAGGCAGAAATTACTTCAAAGTTATTGGTTTTTAGAAAATCAACTGTTCGATTAAGCAATTCAATGTCAGGTACAATAAGTTGAATCTTCTTCATCTATCTTATAATCCTTTATTAAAAAATTAAAGGTAACAATTTTTTATTAATTTTTAAATAGAATTCAACTTATGCTTAAGCAAGCATGATAAATATACTTAAGTATTAAGTAATAACTTAAAATAACATATTTGAATCAATGGGTTTTGTGATATAATCATCATAACCATGTTTTATACCGTTTATTATTCAAGTTGTCATATTTGTGAAAAACAAATATGGATTGAATATGTTGATTGATAAATAAGTATACGTAAGAAATTATTAATGAGCTATGCTAATCATATAAGAAGCAATTTTATCAAGAGGTAATATTTTATTGGCAGCATTTAACTTTATGGCTTCTTTTGGCATTCCAAAAACTACACAGCTTGATTCATCCTGTGCAATAGTTTTAGCTCCTGATTCTTTCATTTCTAACAATCCCTTTGCACCATCATCTCCCATTCCTGTCATAATAATACCAATAGCATTGGCACCTGCATATTTTGCAGTTGATCTAAAAAGCACATCAACAGAAGGTCTATGTCTGTTTACTAACGGGCCCTCTTTAACTTCAACAAAATATCTTGCGCCACTTCGTTTTAACAAGGTATGCTAATTACCAGGAGCAATCAGTGCTCTTCCTCTGATTACAGAATCACCATTTGCAGCTTCTTTAACAGTTATTTTACATAAATCATTTAACCTCTCAGCAAATGAGGTTGTAAATTTTTCCGGCATGTGCTGAACAATCACTATTCCAGGTGAATCAGGTGGTAAAACTTTTAAAAAACTTGTAAGTGCTTCTGTTCCACCGGTTGAAGCACCAACTACTACTACCACTTCCGTTGTTTTAATCATGCTGTGTTTTAGAACAGGAGGTAAAACAGCATCTGCTGAATATTTAGGCAACACATCAATGTGAGAAGTTTTTATTATTTTTCTCTTTACCCGTGCATGACCAGCTCCTTTAATGGTTTCGCATATTCGTACTTTTGATTCAGGAATACACTCCTTGTTGTTGACGTATTTTTTTTCGATATTATCAATTCTTGATCTAACATTCAATAATAATGCTTCGATGTTAATCTCATTCTGATTCTTTACCTGAGAAAAATTTGAATATGCTTCTTTTGAAATTTTACGAAGATGGTTTAGGCTTTTTGAAATTCTTCCCGATAATACTTTTATTCTATTTACATTTTCTTCAACTAATTTAAATTGTTCTAAAATATCAGAAGAATTATCGGTAATTGATAATCCCAAATTTAAATTAGCAATTAAATATTTAAGGCCCATTAAATTTTGATTAAAAAATTTTAATGGAAAGAAGATGAATCTAAGTTTATTAGATAATTCACCTAAAAATTCCATTGTTAATGATATTTTTTGATCAAAAATATCGGAATGTCCTTTTAATTCATCATAGAAAGAATGAATCTCCTTATATAATTCTTTATTTTTATTAGTATTGAAAATATTACATTAACATTTTCAGAAATTATTTCAGACTGTTTATATAGATTTTTAAAATCACTATTTAATTGAAGAAAATCTTCTGCCGAGCATTCATGTAGGGATAATAATTTATTATCAATAACTGTAAATGTATTTGATATATCATTTACGGTATAAGTTTCAAGTAATGCTTTAATTTTAATCTTATCATTCGAATCACTATCCATCATTTCCTATTATTTTATAACTTTTCTACTTTCTCTAGTGCTTTATTTACCTTATTCAAAAATTCAGGAATATCAATCGGTTTTTCAATAACATCTTCAGCACCTAAATCTTTTGCAATAATTTTATTTTCGGTATTGGCAAAAGCAGTTACTATTATTATAGGAATCTGATTATAATTTTCATTAGATTTCAACTTTTTAAGTAAATTAAAGCCATTTTCATTTGGCATTAATAGGTCTAAAAGTATAATATTTGGGATGTTTTTTTTCAGCTGTTCAAGTGCCTCTACAGCACTATATGCTGTTTGAATATTGAACCCAACATCTTCTAGAATTGCTTCTAACAAAACCAGATTTGTTTCGGAATCATCAACAACTAATATGTTAAATCTATTGTTCATAGCTTAGATTTTATAATTAATAAAATCGTCTCACTTGTAAATAATCAATACTTAAGTTTGACAATATAAAATTACACCCTTAACCTATGCATATGCAAATAATTTACAATGATATAAGTTACTGATATTAGATGATATAAATCACCAAAATTATATTTAATCGTTTTTTGAAAAAAAAATGATAAATTTACAAAAAGACATTCTTAATGATCTTAAATAATAAGCTTGATATTTATAACAAACTTTTTCCAAAAGGAGATATATTGACTGATGAGCAAATCAATCAGTTAAAAATAAATGGGAAATCAGTTCAGTTTAAAAAGAAAGATGTAATTTTTAGACAAAACACATTTACATCGCACATAATGTTTGTTGAAGAGGGATTAATTAAACTTTTTAGAGATGGAGGAAGCGACAAATCAATTATTCTTAAAATTGCAACGCCAGGTTATTTCTTAGGACTAATATCAATTTTTGGAAATGAAACTTTTCAATACTCAGCAACCGCAATTGAAGATTCAAAAGTGTTCTTTATTGATATTAATACATTTTCTTCTATTTTAGAAAATAATGGTAAATACTCGATATTTTTATTAAAAGAAATTTGTAAAGACAGTTTGAATATATTTGAAAGGACAATATCACAATATCAGAAACAGTTACCAGGTAAGATCGCTGATATTATTTTGTACTTTGCTGAACAAATATATAATTCTTACACCTTTGTGTTTCCTTTAACCCGAAATGAACTTGCTGAATTAACGGGCACCACAAAGGAAAGTTTTATTAGGACGCTGTCGGAATTCAAAAACGATAAAATTATTGAGTTAGATGGAAAGTATGTTAAAATTAATAGTATAGAAATTGTAAAAACCTTGAGTAAGATTGGGTAATTAAAATATGAAAAAATATAGCTTTTTAATTGTTGATGATATTATTATAAATAGAGTTCTGCTGAAAGAAATATTAAAAGATATATGTGAGAAAGTAATAGAAGCTTCAAATGGCAAAGAAGCCATAGGAATTCTGAGTGTTGAAAATGTTGATATTATTCTTATGGATATAGAAATGCCACAAATGAATGGTCTGGAGGCAACCAGATACATTCGGAACGAACTTCCTTCACCGGTTAACAATACACCTATCATTGCTCTTACAGCACATAATCCAAGTGATTTTTTTGAAGACTTTTCATGCGCAGGTTTTAATGATTTAGTGACAAAACCTTATTCATTTGAGAAATTATTAAAAATTATTAATTCTTACGACATATAAAAAAAACCGGTATTCCCGGTTTTTATTTTTCTGTTAAGCTATTTAACTCTTCAAGAAGTTTCATATTTGTATCGTACATTTCAGTTATAATACCTCTGTAGTGTTCCTTTAAACTTCCGTTCTCAGGAGGATTATTAACCTTATACAATAAATTCATACGAAGTTGTTCAACATCGTGTAAAATATCAAGAACATTTTCCATATTATTAACCGGTGAATATTTCAAAAATGAAAAACACTCTATTAACATTTGGTCAGCCAGAAAATTTATATCCTTCTTTATATCTCTGCAACTTGCCATAAAATTATTTTAAAATTAGGTTTAATTTTAGAGTAAGATATAGGTAAATATTTTAAAATCAAAATCAATTAGATAAAAAAAAACACTCATTTGGGTAAAAGAGTGCTAAATTGTTATAAAGCTAAGAATCCTATTTTCACTCAGGCATTTGCAACTCTATGTTGCTGTCTGTCTCTAATCCATCTATTCTAAATATGTTGTATCCATCGTAATATTTAATAATATCAACTCCTATATTTTCATATCCTGATTGTCGATACCATTTTACAAATTTATAATCGGCTTGTAATAAATCTACCTTATGATTATAAATACAGTTCTCAAAATTATTTCCGTAATTCATTAATGCTGATAGAAAATATAAACTCACATCATAGCCATGAATTGCCATTTGATCTGGTTCAGTTTTAAAGGTATCTCGATATTTTAAAACAAATCTCTTTACGTCTTTATCATGATAATCAATGAAAAACGGAGCAGCTATACATAAATCCAAATTAAAATAATATTCCGGATCAATATTTCTAAAACGCTGCCAACGCGACAATCCAATTACACGAACATTATGCCCAAAGGTTTTTAGTGTATTTAGATTTGTAACAACATCGGTTACAAATGCTTCCTCGTTTGAAGGAACAATAAATACATTTTCAATTGTTTCGCTTAATGCATGTTTAAGTATATTAATACTATCTATAAAGGCAACTTCTTTAAACTGAATGTTATTGACTAATGTATCAACAGATAAATTCTTAAATATCTTTTCTTTAACCATTTGTATATTGCTGTAACCAATACTATCTGCATTATGAACCAGAATAATATTTTTGTCGCTAAATCTTGAAACAAACTTTGCAAACTCATCTATTTGAGAAATATAAGATGGATAAACCTGAAACAAATATGGGTTTTCATTAACCAGAGTTAAATTGTCAGACAGCGGTGAAACCATTTTTATTTGATGCTCTCTTGAAAATTCTGAAACAACTTTTAAGATAGCTGGCTGCGCTTGATTATAAATTGGACCAATTATTAAATCAGTACTGGCAAACTCAGGAAAACTTAATATTTCTTTAATACGTGAAGTGTCATTCTGTGTATCATAAACATGTAAATTAATTGACAAACCTCTTTGCTTTAATGAATCTACTGCAAGTAAAAAACCTTCGTAGAACTCAACAAATGCTTTCGATCCTGGATAAATGTAAAAAGGCTCGTAATATATATTTTCATATAATTTTTTGCCAAAGTCATCCACTTCAGATGAGTCGATATAAAATTCTTCATCGTTTCTCTCCAAATATAGAGGTAATAAAAGTGCTACTTGAAAAGGTTCTCTTTGATATGTAATTTTATTACAGTCAGGATTAAATATCGAATCTGAATATGCAATAAAATCTCTCTTATCAAATATTATTGTATCGCTTAATTCTTCGTCAGATCTTATTAAAACTGTTGAGCTCTCTACTCCTATTATGTTTAGGATTTTTAATACCTGACCCAATTTTAAACCATCGCTTAAGAATGGATTATGCTCATAAAGAATATCTTTAGAGATTGCATATAATCGCTTAATAGAAAATTCAGTATCGTCCTTTACAACCTTATGGTAAATATATTGATCTTCAGTTTTTAAGGTATCATCAAAAGGTTCATTTACCTGAAATTGATTAATAGCATTAACAACTTCTTTTGATTTAGGAATTTTTATTATCTGATTCTCGTTAATACCATATCTTGAACCTGGATTACAAGCAAATATATCAGCTTGTGTAACATTGTATTTTTTAGACAAAGAATAAACTGTTTGTTTACGTTTTACACGATGATATATAAAATCAGTACTTGTAATTTTGTTATCATCCTCTTGAACATCTTTTGCAGGAATCTTTAGTGCCTGACCTATTTGTAAACCCAGAAAAATTTCAGGGTTTTCTGTCGCAATCTCTTTTTGCGTTACTTCATAGACATTACTTAAGGAAAATAATGTTTCTCCCTTTTTTACTATATGAACATAATATAACTGACCACCGATGATTACTTTATCTTTTGATTTTTCAATGATAACTGTATCATTTTGAGCAAAAGAACAAGTAGCGATAAAAGAAATTAGAAATAATAATAGAGTAACTCTTTTCACTTTATATTGTTTTTCAGGTTAATTAACCAATTTGAATATTAAATATTGTTACAAAATACAAAAATCATTCACAAAATTACACGAAGTGTATCAATAAAAAAAACATCTGAAATTAAATTGATGTATCAAGCAATAAGTATCAAGATACAAGATTATAAATTAATTTATTGATACTGAGCCTTACTACATTTACAATTATATCGCAATAATACTTCCAAATTTCAGCTCTATTCTATTTTTATTTAGTTATCCTCTTGATAAAAAAAAAGCACAGACTATGCTGTGCTCCATTTATTATTAGTTTTACTAATTAATTTTCTCTTAACACGTATTCGTCATATTCTATTTCAAATCTAAGTTTATGCCTTGATTCTTCTTGAGCCAGAGACACAAACACATCTCGCATTTCTTCACTATCTGCTTGTTTTGCCAATTCATAATAAAGTTTAAATGCTGCCTTTTCGTTACTCATTGCCACAATTAAAGCTTCCGGATATGTCATATTTGGAGTAGCCTTAACTTCTGCTATGTAATCACTAATTTTCAAATCAGTAATTTTCTTTGCTTCAATCTTAAATGAGCCCTCTTTTTTAATCTGGGTTAATCGTGCTTTGTGTTTTATCTCTTCTTGTGCATACGAAGTAAAAACAAACCGCATATCTTCGGTTTTTGAGTTTTCAGCAAGCTGATTATAAAAATCGACAGCTTCTTGCTCCGCATTTATTGCAAAATCAAGAACATCATCAATTGAATTAAAGTTTTTCATACTTAATATATTTTAGTCTTTATCAACGATTAAATTTAAGCATTTACTTTGACATTTATTTTGGCATTTTCTTTTGCAACCTCAAATGATTGTTTAAAATGCTCATCAAAGTATTTAACAGCAAAATCGCAACCATACTTAAAGATCTTATTTAAATTATCTTTTTCAGTGTAAATAAACTCAAAATTCTCCTTTTTATCTATACCAGATAATATTTCAAATATTTCTTTTCTTACTTTTTCAACAGAATCTAATTTAGTTGTAGAGAGTTGATTTAATATTTGAATTAACTGCGTGTAATTTTCAATCTCAATTTTTCCATTGAATTGTTTTTCAAATATTTGGATACTCTTTTGAGTATTAGTAAAACTACCGCTGGTTTCAATTGGAAATGATGCAGGCAGCACTATGTTAGCAAGCTTAGCAGTTTCAGTCATAAAATAGTCTTGTACGATAACAAACTCTGCATCGGCAAACCATTTTTGCACTTTTGCTTTATCTGTTGTACATCCAATTGGATCTTCACCAAAAATGTAGAATTTTTTAATTAATCCTTCATTTAATAACTCCTTCATACATTTATCACCTTGCTGTGGCAATTCATCAATATTCCACTTCTTTGCTAATTTCTTAGCATATTTCTCATCAGCAAGATCAATATTTCCAACACCGTTCTTCGATGAAATTCCCATATCAATTAATCCCTGAGAATTATTCTTTTCTTTCAGCGAAATAAGTCCGTTTGCTGTTTTTCCTAACTTACCGGTTATCATTGCTAAGTTAAACAATTCACGGCTTACATTCGAAGAAACTTCTTTTTCTGAGAAAACAAGAACTGCATTTATTTCATTATTATAATTTTCAGCAAAATCTTCAATAACACCCTGACAACAAACACCTGATTCTTTTACAAGTTCTTCAAAGTTTTCTTTGGCTAAATCCTTTTTGTATTCATCATATCCTTTGCAATTATCTTTAATAAACAGATCATTTTGTAATCCTTTTTCAATTAATTTATAATTAACTGCTTTAATGAAATGATAATATGATTTTACTTTTATAGTATTATCAACTTTATGTTCTAATGCACTTAAATCTTTATTTGTAACTAATTCAACAGGAGTGTTTTCAAGCTCTCTTGTATTATTAATCATGAAACTAACAACAGCATTATCCATATTTGTTTCTGAACCTAAAATATAAATTTTGCTTGCATCCTTTATTTGTTCAAAAGGAACATTTGCTTCTGAATTCTGACTGTACCATCTACCCTGCCCTGTGTAATGGAAACTTGTAACGTTGTTAGTTTTTGCTCCGGCTCTTGCAAGCTTCTGAATTAAGTACATTTCTTCATTACTTAATCTTGATCCTGCAAAGAAACCATTTTCGTCTGCGTCAGCACCTTTTATTTCATCAGCAATAATATCAAATGCTTTTTCCCAACTAATAGTCTCAAACTTACCATCAACTTTTAACATTGGCTGAGTTAATCTTTTTGGATCATTCATCACACCATATCCGAATTTTGGATAACGACAAATATTTCCATCCTGATTTATTTGACCTTCTTTACCATTTGATTTCCAAATAAATTCAGATTTATGCTGATATTCAACTTCACAACCTACCGAACAATAATTACAAATGGTGTTTACTGTTTCCAATTTAACCGGACCCGGTTTAAAAGCAACATTTTCTGTTATTGCTCCCGTTGGACATGTAGAAATACATAATCCACAAGATTCACAATCTGTTTCTGTTAATGAGTTCCCCATGCTTGGTGCAACATATGTATCAAATCCACGATTTACTAATCCAAGTGCATTTGCTCCAACTACTTCTTTACATATTCTTACACAACGTGCACAAAGTATACATTTGTTATTATCAATTTCGATAAACGGATGAGAAAAATCCAGTTCATGTGCATGAAAATCACCTTCAAAGTGCTTTTGATCAGCATCATACTCTGTTGAATATTTCTTGAGATCACAAGTATGAAACTCTGCACAACCACATTCCAGGCATCTCTCTGCTTCATGTTTTGCAACGCCTTCATCAGTATATCCTAACTCTACTTCTTTAAAATTCACACGATCATCTGCCTCAAGAACAGGCATTTCTTCTCGAATCTGATTTTGATATCTTCCTAAGAAATCACTTGAAGTGAGTTCCTTAAAATTATCTCTTCGACTAATAAATTCTTTTGGTTCCGTTGTTAATTCTTCACCCATTAAATATTGATGGCAACTTCGACTTGCAACTTTAGCCTGTGCAACGGCTTCAATAATTGTTGCAGGACCAGATACTCCATCACCGGCAGCAAAAATTGATTTTGAACCAGTTTGTAATGTATTTTTATCGGCATCTATATCGCCCCAACGATTTACTTCTAATTTACCATCAGTAGCAAATTTATTAATATCATCTAAGAAATTAACTTCTGTTTTTTGGCCAATTGCTGCTAAAGCGTAATCAAGTTCAATATCAAATTCAGAACCTTCAATTGGAATCGGACGACGACGACCAGAAGCATCAGGCTCACCTAATTCCATTTTCAGGCAAGTCATTGACTTAAGTTTACCATCTTTGTCCTTATTAACCTTTGTTGGATTGGTAAGAAACATATATTCAACACCCTCAACCTTCGATTCGTGAATCTCAATTGGGTTTGCAGGCATTTCTTTTTCTGTACGACGATAAATTACATAAACTTTTTCGGCACCACAACGCAATGATGTTCTACAGCAATCCATTGCGGTATTTCCACCCCCAACAACTGCTACAGTTTTTCCCTTAAAATCATATTTCTGACCTGTCATTTCCATATTTCTAAGGAAATCAATTCCAGAGTAAACATTTTCCGCATCATCACCTTCACAACCAATTAATGTTCCTCGTTGCGAACCTATGGTTAAAATAACAGAATCGTAATCTTTCTTAAGTTCTTTATAACTTACATTATCGCCTAACTTTTTATTATAAAAGATATTTGTTCCTAATTCTGTTACAGCCGCTACTTCCTTATCTAAAATATCATTTGGCAAACGATACTCAGGAATACCATAACGTAACCAACCTCCTGGATTTGGAGCAGCTTCAAATATATCACACTGATGCCCTTTTTGTTGTAAAAAATATGCAGTTGATAATCCGCCAGGACCAGCACCAATAATTGCTACTTTTTTATCAGTTGACTTTGCTACTTCAGGAATATATCTTGTTTCTGAAAGTAAATCCTGATCTGCTGCAAAACGTTTCATATAATCGATACCTACAGCAGCACCTTCATCTAAATGATTTCTGCGACATGCAACTTCACAAGGTCGAACACAAACACGACCACAAATAGCTGGTAATGGATTGGTCTCTTTAATTAAACCAATTGCTTCACTATAAAGTCCTTTTTCAATTAACGCAATATATCCCTGAACATCTACACCCGCAGGACAAGTTTGCTTACAAGGCGCTTCGCAATCGGCATAATGATTACTAAGCATTAAATCCAATGCAGTTTTTCGTGCAATTTTCACCTTCTCGTTTTCAGTTTCTACTTTCATACCTTCCTGAATTTTTGTTGAACAGGATGGTTGCATTCCTTTCAATCCATCGACTTCCACAACACATACAAAGCATGAAGAGAAAGGTTTTAATCGCGGATCGTTACATAAGGTTGGAATTTCAATTCCATTTCGTTTTGCTAACTGAAGAATTGTTTCTCCAGGGTTTCCTTTAACATTTTTTTCGTTAAGAATTATATTTAATTGATTGCTCATTTTTCTTTTCTAATTTGGTTAATGATTCTTTAATTATCACTTAAAGTTTGAATTATGATAATAAAATAGCATCAAACTTACACTTACTAAAGCACATACCGCATTGTATACATGCATCCTGACGAATAAAATGCAATTCTTTTCTTGCTCCATCAATGGCATCAGTCGGACAGTTCTTAGCACAAACTGTACATCCTGTACATGTATCAGGATTAACAGTATAAGTAAGTAGTTTTTTACAATTTAATGCAGGACATTTTTTATCCTTTATATGAGCTTCATACTCATGACGGAAATACTTAATGGTAGTTAAAACAGGATTTGGAGCTGTTTGACCTAAACCACAAAGGGAGTTATCCTTAATTTGATAAGCTAATTCTTCCAGTTTTTCAATATCTCCTTCCTTTCCTTCACCTTCAGTTATTCTGGTAAGAATCTCAAGCATTCGTTTTGTTCCCACACGACAAAAAGTACATTTTCCGCATGATTCTTTACAGGTAAAATCAAGGA
>DAOUTQ010000030.1 GCA_030668615.1 Bacteroidales bacterium
CTAATGTAGTTGATGTAACTCTTATTCCGTTGGAAAATTTTCCAGGATTAGTACTTTCTATAAGCGCTCTGAAAGGAGTTAAATCTATAGTCGCTCCACTCTGACCTGGAATAGTCAATACAGCCAGTGTGTCTCCGGTTGCAGGCATATCAACAACAATATCTGATTCAAAATCTACTGTTCCAATATTAAGATACATTGGTTCTCCACTCGGACATTCTGGTCCTACACAATTATCAAGAGTTATCTTTGGAGCTACAAACCAAAAAATCTTATCCATCTGTCCGTAACTATAGTTAATTACAAACAAAAAAATAAGAAATAAGGTTATTGTTTTATTTTTTGTATTTATTAACACCCTCGATTGAATTATTTTTAGTATATTACGTAAAATAACTGGTAAAGTTCAAAATCTTTTTATCATGAAAATATTTGTATACAATTTACTAATAATTTTTCTATTTGTCACTAATTTGAATGGGCAAGAATTATATTTTTCGGAAAATTTTGATGAATCTACTATTCCGGAAGGTTGGACTCAGCTAAAAGTATCTGGTGCAGGCTTAATTGAATGGAGAACTAATAGTGGCGGATATTGGGACCCTCCGACTGAACCCAATAGCGGAAACCCTGCGTATCCTTATCAGGGTGCTAAAAATGCTCTTTTTCAGTATGCAAGTTTAGATAATGAACAGACTAAATTAATTACTCCCCCAATTGATATTTCTTTCGGGATAAAACCTGAAATCAGGTTTTGGCATGCACAAGCTGATAGATATTATTTTTTCGCAGATCGTCATGATGAATTAAAAGTCTATTGTAAAGTTACTAAAGAAAGTAGCTGGATTCTACTTGAAGAATACCCGAATACAGTGTCTGACTGGACTTTTCGACAAATTCAGGTGCCGGATTCGTTACTTTCGAGTACCATGTATTTTGCGTTTGAGGGAAAAACGGATGGAGGATATGGAATTTGTATTGATAGTCTGACAATTTTAGAAACAGGTATCATTCCTAAATACCTGGAATCGTTGGTTATTAAACAAGCTTCAACAGATGAGGTGCCTACAGAATCTAATTTAAATAAAATTTTACGCATTGATTTTACTGTTCGAGGGAATGACGGTGCTATAAAATTAGATTCATTAGTGATTTCATCCTTAAATACAAACGATGGCGACATAAAAGATTCCGGTGTAAAGCTTTATGCATCAGACGATACATTGTTCTATAATAGTACTCTAATATCAGCGGGGAATAATTTTATTGCTGGTAAAGCTACTTTTATCAATATAAATAAGGAATTGAAAACAGGAATTTCTTCGATATGGATTACATATGATATAAAAGAAGATATTGATCATAGTATGCAGGGACACATTTTAGATGCTAAAATATTAGCAGACAATATAAAAATAAATAATTCTTACTATCCTGCTGTTCAAAAATCTCCTTTAGGAAACAGATCAATTGTTGAATCTATATTTTTTGATGATTTTGAGAATGATAATGAATGGGTTTTAACAGGAGAATTTGAAAGAGATATACCTCTGGGTTTAGGAGGAAGTATTGGAGAAAGCGATCCTTTTATTGCTTATTCTGGTTCTTATATTATAGGAACCGATCTTACAGGTCTGGGCTCAATAATAGGAGATTATGAAAGCAATCTTACTTCAAAAGAATATAGTGCAACATCACCTGTAATTAATAGTAAATATTTCAGAGATATCAAATTATCATTCTGGAGATGGTTAAATGTTGATGGTTTTGATAGTGTCTCTGTTGATTTAGGTTTAGATAATCAACAATCATGGAATACTGTTTGGAAAAATGATGCGTTAATTAAAGATAGCAGATGGACATTATATTCTTACAATATTTCTTCTATAGCATTTAATGAAGATAGCTTAAATATAAAGTTTTCTTTAGGACCAACTGATGGTTCAGGAGATTTTTCGGGTTGGAATATTGATAATATTTACTTGACAGGCGATTTTTTAACCGTTGATGCTGGAATTACTGAAATTCATACTCCGGTGACTGGTTGCGGTCATTCTGACTCAGAACCGGTAACTGTCGTAATTAACAATTATGCAGGTTTAGCTACAAACGATACGATTCCTGTATTTTTGTCATTTGATGGTGGAACAACAAGAATCGCTGACACAATTTTTACTTCTTTACCTGTAAATGGTGTTGATACCATTGTGCTCCCAAAAACAATAGATTTGACAGAACCTGGAGAATATAATTTAATGGTTTCAACAAACCTATATGGTGATGAAGTTGCTGAAAATAATTCTTTTACACATACTTTTTATGCTGTGCCAACATATAATTTGCCTTATAGCGAAAATTTTGAATCGAATAATGGTCACTGGAGATCCTTAGGATTAGCAAACTGGGAATATGGAAAACCTACTTCAGGTAACATTAACACAGCAGCATCTGGTGAATATGCCTGGGTAACAAAATTAAACGCAAATTATCCGGATAATGATTCATCATTTCTGGAAAGCCCATGTTTTGATTTTACAGGAATAAACAATCCTATTTTTGAATTTAAACTTAAAGGATCGTCTCAGGAAGGTGATGGAATGGCAATTTATTATTCCATAGATAATGGTGCATTCTGGACTATTATCTCAGAAACAGCTGATTATTATTGGGAGTGGTATAATAAATCTAATATTTATGCTTTGAATACTGCAGGCTGGGATACTATTAGTGATTCATGGTATACAGTTAGGAAATTATTACCATCAGAAATTGCAAATGAGCCTAACGTGAAATTTTATTTTCTGTTTAAAAGTAGTGAAACTCTTAATAATGAAGGTTTTGGTATTGACGATATTAAAATTTATGATGCACCTTATGATGTTGGAATATCAAATCTGAAATATCCATATACTAAGTGTGAACTTAGTGATACAACACATGTAAAAGTTTATATTAAAAATTATGGATTGAATGATGTTAAAACTGATACTAAAATTCCAATTAAATTAAATATTGATTCAGATATTGTTCACGATACTATATCACTTACCAGTGATTTGATAGTTGGTGATACTATTCTTTTTGTTTTTAATTCTACAGTAGACATGTTAATTGCAAAAGATTATGATTTTGTAATTAATTCTGATTTAGAATCAAATACTTTTTTCTACAATAATACATTAAGTAACGACACTATATATAAAACAATTTCAGTGACAGGAATGCCAGATTATGATATAGGATGGATTGTCGGATCAGACGACCTGGACACTTTGTTAGATGCCGGTGCAGGATATACTACTTATTCTTGGTATCATGGCGGTTCTGAGGTTTCAACCGATCAGACATATCAGGCAACCGAAGGTGGTTTGTATTATGTTACTGTTACCAACGGTGTAGGTTGTTCGGCTAATGATTCATTAAAAGTTGTTAGTTCTGTGGTGAACATGACTATGGATAGCGTTCTTACCGTTTTAAAAGATAGTTGTTTTAGAAGTAATTTAACAGAATTGCAGGTTCAAGCTGTTAACAATAGTATTGGTGGTTTTAGTATTGGAGATTCAATTTATTTTGGATACCAGATAAATGATAACCCGATTGTGGCTGATACATTAATTTTAGCTGATACATTAACTGCAAGTCCTCCGGGTGATACTGTATTATTTGCTTTTAAGGTGAAATGTGATTTCAAATCAGTAGGAGAGTATAATGTTAAGCTATTTACAAATTTTGATAAAGACCTTGATCTTTCTGATGATTCATTATATTTTACATTTAATACCTGGGGAGGTCCTGATGTAGAACTCGAATTTGATTCAATTTTCTCATCACAGGCTGATACTCTTACTTTGGATGCCGGAGCCGGATTTGGTTCATATTTATGGAATGTAGATTCTACAACACAAACTATTACTCCAACCAAAGAAACCGGATGGTATGTAGTTACAGTTGAGGATTCTCATTTTTGTAGTGCAGATAAAGATTCAACATTTATTGAAACTTACGATTTGGGCATAAATAGTGTTGTTAGTCCTGTAAGTGATTGTGAACATACTTCCAATGAGGTAATACAGGTTTCACTGCATAATTACAGTGGCAATACCTATGCTACAGGAACAAAAATCCCGTTTAAATATTATTTTAACAATACTTGGGAAAACGATACTGTTACATTAAGTAGTGATTTTAGCCCGGGTGTGGATAAAGATCTGACTTTTACAAAAAACATTGATCTGATTGTATCAGGAGAATATCCACTGAAAATAAAGCTTGACTCTGAAACCGATGTAAACTCTGCTAATGACAGTGTTGAAATATCGCTTGAAACATGGGGTTATCCTGAGGTGACACTTGCTTACGACACTATTTTAACATCAAGAGCCGATACAGTTTTACTTATTGCTCAAAGCGGATTTATAAATTATATGTGGAATGACGGAACAGCAGATGACACACTTATTGTGACAAAGAAATACACAAAAAAGTATATAGTTACAGCGGATGATTTTCATGGGTGTATTTCGAGCAAAGATTCTACTCAGATTATTGCATATAATCTTGGAATATCTGAATTAAATCTGCCAAAGAGTTCATGTTCTCATGGAGCTGCAGAGCTGGTTAAGATAATTATTAAGAATTATGGACAGGATACGATTTTATCAGGAGAAAAGATTGATGCATATTATAAGTTTGAAGATAACGTGCCGGAATATGTGCAAATAACATTGTCAGCAGATCTATTCCCTTACGGGACTATTACACATCAGTTTACAAACACAGTTGATCTGTCAGCAGTTAATACTTATATATTAAAAGCATATATTAATTATGAAAATGATGTGTATCGTTTAAATGATACAATTATAGAAGGAATCAGAACATATAGTAATCCATCAGTACAAGTTGGCGCAAATATTTTAACAACTCAACCCGATACAGTAATAATAACTGCTTCTACAGGATATAATAACTATCTATGGAATGATGGATCAAAGAATGATTCATTAATTGTATCATATCTTGCTTCAAAAACATACGCTGTTACAGTAACAGATATTAATGGATGTACAGCAAGTGATACAATGGAGTTATATACATACAATGTTGCAACAAGTTCTTTAATTTCTCCGGTTAGCCAATGTGTAGCTTCGGATGCAGAAACAGTTACAATTGATGTAATTAATAATGGACCTGACACATTATTAGCTGGCGAAATTATTAATGTTTCGTATAGTATAAACTCAGGTTCAGCAATAAATGGATCTATTAATCTGAGTGAAGATTTTTATCCTGATAGTATTGTCGAATACACATTTTCTCAAAAAGCTGATTTATCTGATAATATCATTTATGAATTTAATGTTTTGTCGGAGTATTCAGTTATTGATGTTGACACTGATGATGCTTTAATAGCTAATGTAGATATCTATGCGCCTGATGTTGATCTAGGTAGTGATACTGTTCGTTTTACAGATAGTTATGAAATTTCAACATCGGAAAGTTATGTAACTTATGCATGGTCAACAGGAGAAGACTCGCCTACTATTACAGTTACTACAACGGGAACATATAAAGTAACGGTAACTACAGTAGAGGGTTGTGAAGGTATAGGTAAAATATATTGTGAAAAAACAACAGGAGTAGATAATATAATAAAAGGTGAAACATTTAATATTACTTATTATCCTAATCCAGTTTCTGAAAATCTAAAAATTGAATTTGCCAATGCAAAAAATTCTGATATAACAATAGAAGTTGTAAATGTAAATGGAAGTATTATTTATAATAGAAAATTGGAAAATATTTTAAACTCAACAGAAAATGTTGATTTTACAAATTATGCAAAAGGTATTTATTTTATCAGATTTAAAGTTGAAGACAAGATATTTGTTCGTGAAATAATAGTCCAATAAATCTAAGAGAAGGGATTCTTTAATCAGAATCCCTTTACTCATTTCTTTCAAGTTTAGGTATATAAATTTCTAATAGTTTACTCTGAACAACAGGATTCAAAATTAAATGTTCGATTACCGAAGGAATTAATATAGTTTCACCTTTTTCTATAATAATTTTTTCCGATTCGTAATATTCTATTTCAAATTTACCGTCAAGGCACATATAAATGACAAATGAATCTAAAACATTGTAATCTTTTACAACACTTTTATTAAATTCCAATATATTAGTTTCAAAATATTTATTGGACAAAATAGAAGAGCTTTCGTTTTGTACAGACTCATAATTTGTTTTATAGCTGTCATATAATTTAAAATCAATAGCATCTAAAGCTTCTTCAGTATGTAATTCTCTGAAATTGCCACTATCATCTTTTCTGTCCCAATCAAATATGCGGTATGTAACATCTGAGGTTTGCTGAATTTCTGCCAAAACTATTCCTGCACCAATAGCATGAACTCTGCCTGCTGGTATATAAAAAACATCTCCTGGTTTTACTTTTTCGTGATTTAATATTTGAGGTAATTCATTGTTTCTCAAATATTGTAAGTAATGCTCTTTATCCATTTCGTGATTAAAACCAGAAATTAATTCAGCATCTTTTTGCGCATCAACAATATACCACATCTCGGTTTTCCCATTTGAATTGTAACGTTTCTTTGCTAATTCATCATCAGGATGAACTTGAATTGAAAGTACGTCGTTGGCATCAATAAATTTTATAAGCAAAGGAAACTCCATTCCGTGTTTATCATAAACTTTATCACCAACCAAATCACCCATGTAAATTTCTATTAGCTCATCAAGTTCGTTACCGGCAAGGAATCCATTTTCTACAACAGAAACATTATTTTCAACTCCTGATATTTCCCAACTTTCACCAATTTTTTCAGTAGTAGGAATAGTTTTATTTAAAGATGATTTAAGATTTTGTCCACCCCAGATTTTTTCTTTTAGAATAGGCTTAAACTTTAATGGATATAATTCATTCATTTTAAGATTCTTTAAAATTCGTAATCTATTACTGCTTTTTCTTTCTGAATATCACTACAAAGTTTTATTGCTTCCAAGTGTTCAGGATATGATTAAGATAAGTTTCAAGATCTTCCCAAGTATTATATTCCGAAATTATTGCCATATCATATGAAAATGCTGTTTTTTTAGAATTAATAGCTACTTCATACGATTCCACAACATTGATAATATTTCTCAAAGGAGAAAATGTTGCATTTATTTTATTTGCTTTCTCTAACTTGTCAATATCATTTTTTACATCAGTAAACTTAAACATGATTATATGTATTACCATGATATAATTTTTGTGTAAATTTATATTATCTTCATGCCAAAATATAGTTTAAAGTTATTAAATTTTTATTGATATGTCTTTTATAATTGGTATTGCAGGAGGAACGGGATCCGGAAAAACAACCGTAGTAAGAAAGGTTATTGAAAGTTTGCCAAAAGGAGAGGTGGCAATAATACCGCAGGATTCATATTACAAAGATAATAGTCATTTACCTTTGGAAGAACGTCAGGAAATGAACTTCGACCATCCTGCATCGTTGGAATTTAAATTATTAATAGATCATATAAAGAGATTAAAAGAAGGAAAACCAATAGAACAACCCATATATTCCTATTTAACCTGTACGCGATCTGAAGAGACAATTGCAGTTGAAGCAAAAAAAGTAATTATTGTTGAGGGAATCCTAATTCTACAGAACGCCCAATTGCGTGAGTTAATGGATGTTAAGGTGTATGTCGATGCCGATAATGACGATCGACTAATGCGTGTTATTCAGCGTGATTTAGTGGAACGTGGCCGATCGGTAAATAAAGTTTTGGAACGTTATGAAAAAACTGTAAAGCCGATGCACCTTCAATTTATTGAACCAACAAAACGCTACGCCGATGTTATTATTCCTCAGGGTGGTAATAATAAAGTTGGAATTGATGTATTGTCTTCAATTATTGAGAAAAAAATCAATCATAAAGAGTAATTTAATTTTCAGTTATGCTTGACAATATTAAAATCGAGACTATCTTATTTTTGGATATAGAAACTGTTCCTCAGTATTCTGATTATAATGATGTTCCAAAAGCTTTTAAGGAATTCTGGGAAAAGAAATCTTCTTATTTTCGAGAAGAAGATCAATCTGCATTGGATGTATATCAGCGTGCAGGAATATATTCAGAGTTTGGTAAGATAATATGTATTTCTGTTGGTATAGCAGTAAGTAAAACAGATGAACGAACTTTTAGATTAAAATCTTTTTTTGGCGATGATGAAACATTGTTATTGAAAGAATTTAAAGAAATGCTTCAGAAATATCACAACTCTAATTCCGATTTACAACTTTGCGCACATAATGGCAAAGAATTTGATTTTCCATACATTGCTCGCAGAATGCTAATTAATGGAATTCAATTACCAAAAATTTTGGATATTGCCGGAAGGAAACCCTGGGAAGTTTCATTTTTGGATACAATGGAATTGTGGAAATTTGGTGATTACAAAAACTACACTTCTTTAAATCTTTTAACGCAAATATTTGACATTCCAACTCCAAAAGATGACATTGATGGTAGTATGGTAGCCGATGTTTATTGGAACGATAAAGATTTACAGCGTATAGTAAGATATTGTGAAAAAGATGTATTGGCAATTGCTCAGCTTATGTTAAAATATAAAGGAGAAGAGCTTATAAAAACTGAGAATGTAGAATCAACCACTCAAAATAAGCTATTGTAAAATAAAATCATTAATTTTTTTTATAAAAATCTCGGGTTGTTCTGCATGCATCCAGTGGCCAGTATTTGGTATAACTTCAATATCGGCGTACGGGAAGATCTTTTTAATTATCATCTCATCTTCTTTCAAAATATAATCTGAGTTTTCTCCTTTAAAAAATAATATAGGGAATCCGGTTATTTCCTGTTGATCTTCATTTAAACCATCCATTATATTTGCTAACTCATTTTTAATCGTTTTTATATTCAGGCTCCAACTGTATTCATTATTTTTTGATCTCTTAACATTCTTTAATAAAAATTGTCTGATTCTGGGTTCATGAATCGATTTTGCCAATATTAAGTCAATTTCCTCACGGTTTGTTATTCCGTAAAAATCCATGTTATACATAGCTTTAATAATAGTATTATGAGCAAGAAGCTGAGTAGAACTTGTAGTTCTATAAGATCGTGGAGAAATATCAGCAACAATTAAATGACTAATTCTTTCAGGATAATCGGTTGCAAAAAACATTGCCACTTTACCACCCATCGAATGACCAATAATTATAGCTTTTTCAATAGAGTGTTTATTCATGAAATCAATCAAATCTTCTTTTAGAATATGATAATTGTGTTCTGAAGAATGCGGCGATTTGCCATGGTTTCGTTGATCAATTAAAAAAACTTCAAAGTTTTCAGCTAATTTACGTCCAATGCTTACCCAATTATCAGATGATCCATATAAACCATGAAGTACAATTAAAGGCGGACCTTCACCATATTTCCTGAAAAATAATTCCACTAAAACTAAATATTTGATCTTAGATACAAGACTAAAAATAAATTGTTTTCATCAATATTAAACGAAAGACATTTTTTCTTGATACTATTTTTCTCGATACTCATGTCTATACTATTTTAATTCACGCAGATATAATTGAACAGTATTTTCAAGACCCAAATAAAGAGCATCAGAAATTAAAGCATGTCCAATTGAAACTTCAAGTAACCCCGGAATGTTTTTATTAAAATATTTTAAGTTGTCAAGATCTAAATCATGTCCAGCATTTAATCCAAGCCCAACAGAATTAGCAACTTCTGCAGCTTTTACAAATGAAGCAATAGCTTGTTCTTTGTTTTTAGCGAAATTTGCGGCATAAGGCTCGGTGTAAAGCTCAACGCGCTCGGTTCCTGTATCAGCTGCATTTTTTATTAATTCTGAGTCGGTTTCAATAAATATTGAAGTCCTAATACCAGCCGAATGAAATCGGGAAATAACATCTTTTAAAAACTGTTTATTATTAATAGTATCCCAACCTGCATTTGATGTTAAAGCATCTGGAGGATCAGGAACTAAAGTAACTTGATTAGGTTTAGCATCTAAAACTAATTTAATAAATTCTTCTGAAGGATATCCTTCAATATTGAACTCAGTAGTAATAACAGGTTTAATATCAAAAACATCCTGATAACGAATATGCCTTTCATCAGGTCTTGGATGTACTGTTATTCCTTCAGCTCCAAATTGTTGACAATTAATAGCTGCATCTAAAACATTAGGATAATTTCCGCCGCGGGCGTTTCTTAATGTTGCAATTTTATTTATATTTACACTTAGTCTGGTCATATTTCAATATTTGACAATAAACAAATTAATCGTTTTACTTGTTAATTGTACAAAAATACAAGTATTTCGGGAACAAATAAAAGATGTTAGCAAAAGATTTAATATCAGATGAAATACCTGCATTACGCACTTCAGACACAGGCGTTGATGCATTAAACTGGATGGAGGTTTTTCGAATCTCTCATTTACCTATTGTAAATAATGAAGAGTTTCTGGGACTTATTTCTGATGCGGATATTTTTGATATTAATAAGCCCGAGGAAGCAATTGGAAATCATCGATTATCATTAATCAGACCTACTGTAAGATGCGATCAACATTTATACGAAGTAATGGAAATTGCAGCAAGATTAAAACTCACGGTTGTACCAGTACTTGATCAAAACAAGAAATTTCTTGGTGTTGTTCAAATGAATGATTTACTGCATAATTTTGCAAAACTTTCTGCTATTGAAAGCCCTGGAGGAATTATTGTTTTAGAAATGACACAAAGTGATTATTCAATGTCAGAAATTTCTCAGATCGTTGAATCAAACGACGCAAAAATTTTAAGTATGTACATTAATTCTAATACAGATTCAACCAAGCTGGAGGTTACCTTAAAACTAAACGTAACCGATTTAACTGCTATTATTCAGACTTTTACCCGATACGAATATAATATTAAAGCTTCTTTTATGGAATTTGATGAACAGGACGATTTGTATAATGAAAGGTATGATTTATTCATGCGATTTTTAAATACCTGATAATCCTGCGATGCAATTCCATTCTAAAAGTATTCTTTTTATTTTAATGGCTCTCCTTGTAAGCTTCTTCTCCTTTAGCCAGGGAAAAATATATACTTCTGAATCATTTATAATTTCAGGTATTATAATTTCAGGTAATAATATTACTAAACAGGATATTATATTAAGAGAACTTTTATTTAATGTTGGTGAAACTATTGAAGCTTCTGAGATTGATAAAATCATTGAATTATCAAGAGAAAATCTTTTAAATACTTCCTTATTTAATTTTGTGACAATAAATTACGAAATTGAATCAAACATTCATCTGAAAGTAAAAATTGATTTGCAGGAAAGGTGGTATATCTGGCCTTATCCGGTTTTAGAGTATACAGAAGGAAATTTAAGCACTTTCTTAAGAAATCAAGAGTGGTCCAGAACAGATTATGGATTGTATTTATTAATTAATAATTTCAGAGGTAGAAAAGAGATTCTTAAACTAAAAACAATATTTGGATATAATAACAGATTTGTTCTTTTTTATAATAAACCCTTTATAGATAAAAATAAAAAAGCAGGGATTGGTTTTGATATTGATTATTTCAGAAATCATGAAATAGCATATCAAATATCAAATGATGAGTTAATATACATGAAACTCAATGATGAATTTGCTCGGAAAACACTTAAGTTGTCAATGTTTTTTTCTTACAGACCATTTTTATATACAAACCATCAGTTAACAACCCGGTATACGAATGTTAAAATGAGTGATTCTATAATATCCATGAATCCAGATTATCTTTATAATGGAAATGATGACATTTCTTTTATTACACTTGCTTACAAATTCAATTATGATAAAAGAGATTCTAAAGTTTACCCTTTGCACGGATTTAAATTTAGTACTTCCGTAATATTTGAGGGATTAGGCCTTTATTCTGATGAAGGTACATTTTATTTAAAATCAATGATTGAGGATAACTTCAAGATATCAAGTCGACTGTATTTTAATACAGGAGTTGAAGGTAAAATAAGTTTTGACAATTTTAAATCATATTATTTCTCAGAAGCAATTGGTTTTAAGAATTATATTAGAGGAATGGAATATTATTCAACTCTTGGTAAGAATTATTACATTTCAAAATCTAATTTAAAATATAATTTAATTCCACAATCAACATTTAATATAGATTTTATACCAACTAATAAATTCAGCAAAGTTCATTATGCTTTGTATTTTAATTTGTTTTTTGATACAGGATATGTTAATTCCCAGTTTGTTAATGATAACATCTTGGTTAATGAATTTCTATATAGCGGTGGAATTGGAATCGATTTTGTAACTTATTACGATAAAGTTTTGCGTATTGAATATTCATTGAATAAATTTGGAGAACACGGGTTTTTTATTCATTTGGGAGCACCAATAATTGAAAATTAGTATGAAAGTAGCCATATACGGTAGAAATTTCGATAAAGGATTTAAAGAATATGTAAAAAAATTCTTTGATATTCTGAACGCAAATAAGATAGAAATTACGATTTACGAGAAATTCTATGATTTCTTAAAAAAGAATATAGATTTAATACCAGAGTCTGTATCGGTATTTTCAAAGTATCAAGAAATTAAAAATGATGTTGATTTATTATTTAGCATTGGTGGTGATGGTACTATATTAGATGCAATTACAGTTGTTCGAGATTCAAATATTCCTATTGTTGGTATAAATACCGGAAAACTGGGTTTCCTTGCCAGTATTGCAAAAGAAGAAATAGAATCGGCATTAAACTCCATATTTTTAAAGGAGTATTCTATTGAAGATCGAACATTGTTAAAGTTGGAATCGTCGTCAGGATTATTTAAGGAATTTCCTTATAGTTTAAATGAAATTGCAGTTCAGAAGGTTGATTCTGCAATGATAACTGTGCATGCATATATCGATGGGGAGTTCTTGAATTCATATTGGGCAGATGGATTACTTGTTTCAACCCCAACAGGATCAACGGCTTATTCATTAAGTGTAGGAGGGCCAATCATTATTCCACAATCTGGGAATTTTATTATTTCTCCTATTTCACCTCATAACCTAACTGTTCGACCGATAGTATTGCCCGACTCAAGTAAACTGCAATTAAAACTTGATGGTCGTTCGTTAAATTATATTGCATCAATTGATCATAGATCAATAATGATTATGAATACGGAAGAAATAACAATTAGCAAAGCAGAATTTAAAATTAAATTATTAAAGCTAAATAATACAAGCTTTTATCAAACGTTACGTAACAAACTTATGTGGGGTGTTGATAAAAGAAATTGAATAAAACAAATTTGAGTTAAAAACGTTTTAAGTATAATATAAAAAGCTGAAAACAATTTGGTTATTGTAATAATTACGTAAAAAAAGATAACTTTGTAACAATAGAAAGTTTAAAATGAAAACATCTAAAATTTTCATATTACTAATATTAATGCTTATTCCGACTTTAATGTTTTCACAAAGGTGGAAATTATCACGATCGGAGTATAGTTATGGAATAGGAGTGGCAAATTATTTTGGAGATATAGGAGGGGCTATAAAAACAGATGCATCTGGTTTTGCAGATATCGATATGGCTAATACCAGACCAACGCTTGCAGTTGGATATCGCTATAAATTACACGAAAGATTAGCAGTAAAAGCAAATCTTACTTATGCAAATATCCATGGTTCTGATGTGGAATCTATAAATGAAGGAAGAAATAATACTTTTTCTACAAACATGTTTGAACTTAACGGCCATATAGAATTTCATATAACAAAAGAAAAAAACATTGTTTCTTATAAAACAATGTCCATGAGGGGGAAGTTGAGAAAATTCAATGTAGGATTAAACGTATATATGTTTGCAGGAGCCGGAGTTGCATATTTTAAACCAAAAGCATTAGATAATCTTACTAATGATTCACGGTTTATTGATAATAAAAATTTTGGTGTGGTTGTGCCTTTTGGAATTGGAGTAAGATATCCACTTACCACTATATCAAGCATAGGACTTGAGTTTGGACGACGATTTATTACTTCCGATTATGTTGATGGTTTTAATACAGAATCATCGGAAGCAAAAGATGTATACTATTTTACAGTAATAAACGTTTCTTATAAAATTAAAAGAAAAAGCAATAGTAGAAAGGAACTTCGATTTTAAAATTATATGAAGAATTATTTATTACTGTTCCTATTAATTTTTACAACAAACTTATTAATTGGACAAAGCAAGACTGAACTTGGAGCTAATCTTGGAACTTCTTATTATCAAGGAGATATAAACAATTCAAAATTGTTTTATTCTCCATCTATGGCATACGGATTAATCGTAAAGTATAATCTTAACAATTATCTTTCAACAAGCATAAAAGGTTACTACGGAAAATTAAGAGGTAATGATTATGATTTTAATGAAACACAGAATCAGTTACGAGGAGCTTCATTTTCTACAGGTGTAATAGATATTTCGGTGCAGGTCGAATATAACTTTTTACCATTTACCAGTTCAGGGTATATTAAAAAGAATAAAAATAGGTTTGCACCATTTGTGTTTTTAGGGGTTGGAGGGAATTTTCTTTTAAGCTCTGGAGGTTTTGAAAATCCTATTACAATTCCTTTTGGATTAGGAATTAAATATAATATCTTTGAGCGCTTAACTTTAGGCTTGGAGTGGAGTTATCGAAAAACATTTACCGATCAGATTGATGGGGTTTTAAATGTGCAGGATGATGAAAATACTCCTGTTATTCATAATGATGACTGGTATTCACTTTGTGGAGTATTTGTTACTTATAAATTGTTTAGAGATAAAATAGATTGTCCGACATATTATAAATAGGAAATGGATTTAAAGGAAAAGATTGATAAGAATAATCTGCCGGTACATGTTGCAATAATTATGGACGGAAATGGGCGTTGGGCAAAGAAAAAAGGAAACCAACGTATTTTTGGACATAAAAATGGAGTTAAAGCAGTTCGTGACACGGTTGAAGGAGCAGGAGAGTTAGGCATACAGTATTTGACATTATACGCATTTTCAACAGAAAACTGGAATCGCCCAAAACAGGAAGTTGATGCTTTAATGACACTTCTAATTACCTCAATTAATTCTGAGACAGATACACTAATAAAGAATAATGTTCGTTTACTGACTATTGGTGATACAGAAGGATTACCAAAAAATGTGAAAGAAAAATTAAACACTGTAATAGATAAGACTGCAAATAACACAGGATTAACATTAGTATTGGCTTTAAATTATAGTGCAAGGTGGGAAATTGTGAATGCTGTAAAAAATATTATTACAGATTCAAAAAAATCTGATATCAGTATTGAAAAAATCAACAACGAATTCTTTGAAGGTTATCTAAATACAAAAGATATTCCAGATCCTGATTTATTGATTAGAACCAGCGGTGAATACAGAATTAGTAATTTTTTAATTTGGCAGATAGCATATTCAGAATTGTATTTTACTGATGTTTTGTGGCCCGATTTTAGACGCGAAGATTTATACAATGCCATAATTAATTATCAACAAAGAGAAAGACGCTTTGGTAAAACAAGCGAACAATTAATATAATAGTTTAATTTATAAATGATTTAAAAGGAATGTTAAGAAAACTCTCTACAAGTATATTTTTGATTTTATTTATTTCATTAGGATACGCACAGGAATCAGATTATGATTCCATGCCTGTTATTGACTACAAAAAAGGGCAGGATCTTATAATTAAAGATGTACAGGTTTCAGGAATAAAATATCTGGATAAAAACATATTAGTTAGCCTTTCAGGATTAAATCCAGGAAAGACAATTACATTTCCTAGTGATGAGGTGACAAATGCAGTTCAAAAGTTATGGGATCAAGGTTTATTTTCTGATGTAAAAATATCAATATTGGAAATTATAGGCGATAGCGTGAATTTGGATATTTATTTGCAGGAAAGACATCGCTTGTCGGAACTGGAAATTTTTGGCATGAAAAAAGGTAAAGTTAATGATTTAAAAGAAGACCTGGAGCTAAAAAGGGGAATGCAGGTAAATGAAAATTTACTTAATAATACAGAAAGAGTTATTAAAAATTATTTATACGACAAAAAGTTCCTGAATGCAAAAATTGATATCGTTCAAGTTGATGATACAATAGTTGGTATGAACAACATTAAACTGTTTATTTATGTTGATAAAGGTAAAAAGGTAAAAATTCAGGAAATTGACTTTGAAGGAAATATTGTATTTAATGAAAATAAGTTAAGAAGAGTAATGAAGAAAACAAAGAAGAAAAACCTTAACTTTTTTGCTCCTTCTAAATTTATTGATGATTTATATGTTGAAGATAAAATAAATATTATTAAAAAATACAACACATTAGGATATAGAGATGCTGAAATTGTATCAGATAGTACTTATAAAATAAATGAAAAACGAATAGGTATTAAAATTGATATTTTTGAAGGTAATCAATATTTTATTAGAGATATTAACTGGGTTGGCAATACTAAATATAGTTCTGAAACACTTGATCTGGCATTAAAAATAAATAAAGGAGAACCGTACGATCCTGAATTAATAGATAGTAGATTAAGTTTTGAAGAGGATGCTTTAAGTAATTTGTATCTTGATTATGGTTATTTATTTTTTAATGTATCTCCTGTTATATCTGCAATTGAAAATGATTCAGTAGATCTTCAGATGAGAATATTTGAAGGAGATAGGGTAAGATTAAATAAAGTTAATATAAATGGTAATACTAAAACAAACGAATACGTAATAAGACGGGAGTTAAAAACTAAACCTGGAGATTTGTTTAGTAAAGCTGATATAATGAGATCTCAAAGAGAACTTGCTCAATTAGGATTTTTCGACCCTGAACAGTTTGGAATCGAGCCAGTTAACATTAATCAATCTGAAGGTCTTGTTGATTTAGATTATACCATGGTTGAAAAATCTACTGATATGCTTGAAATTTCCGGTGGCTGGGGAGCAAATATGTTTGTGGGTACACTTGGAGTGAGATTTAGTAATTTTTCAACAAAAAATGCTTTTAGTAAAGGATCATGGAAGCCAATCCCTTCAGGAGATGGTCAAACGCTTTCATTAAGAGCATCAACAAACGGAAAATATTATTCAACATATAGCATTAGTTTTGTTGAGCCATGGTTGGGTGGTAAGAAACCAAATTCTTTTTCCGTTAGTGCATATCACTCAGTTCAAAGAAGAACAAATTACTTTTATGAAGTAGGTGAGGAATACATGAAGGTTACAGGTGTTTCAATTGGATTAGGGCAAAGACTTAAAAAACCTGATGATTATTTTACATTATCTAATGCAATCAATTATCAACGATATGACTTAAATGAATGGGCCGGATTTATTGTGAATAATGGAAATGCAAACAATTTTAGTATTTCAACAACATTTGGAAGAAGCTCAGTTGATGCCCCTATTTATCCAAGAAGGGGATCATCTTTCTCTTTAACTCTCCAGCTTACACCACCTTATTCTTTATTTAAAGAAAGTAAATTCTGGGAACTTAACGAAGATGAAATCCAGGATGCAGAAGATTATGCAATTATTAACTATAGCAGTTCAGGAGACTGGAATAGTCTTAGTGACGAAGATCAAGACATTTATATTGAAAATGTAATTTACAGCAGGGAAAATACAACGAAATATAATTGGGTTGAATATCATAAATGGAAATATAACGGCAAATGGTTTTTAAGAATTTGGAAAGATTTAGTATTAGCTGCGAACACTGAATTTGGATATTTAGGTTATTATAATAAAGATATTGGTTATACTCCTTTCGGCAGATTTGATGTTGGTGGTGATGGTCTTTCCGGATATAGTTTATATGGTGTCGAAACAATTGGATTACGCGGTTATGAAAATGGTTCTTTAACACCTAAAGATTTTAGGGGATCTGATGCAGGGAATATTTACGAAAAAATAAATTTTGAACTTAGATACCCAGTTTCATTAAAACCACAAGCTGTAGTTTATGTTTTAGGATTTGTGGAAGCAGGTAATGCGTGGCAGGATTTTAATAGCTTTAATCCTTTTCAAATTAAGAGATCTGCAGGTATTGGTATTAGAGCATTTTTGCCAATGTTTGGACTCTTAGGTATTGATTGGGGTTATGGTTTTGACGAAATACCAGCTCAGCCTGATGCAAATGGAGGCCAGTTTCATTTTATTATAGGACAACAATTTTAATTCAAATAATATGAAAAAATTACTTTTTGGACTAATATTTGCTTTAATTTCTACAGCATTATTTGCACAGAGGTATGCATTTGTCGATACCGATTATATTTTAAATAATATACCGGCATATAAAGCAGCACAGGATAAATTAAACAAGTTATCGCAGGATTGGCAAAAAGAAATTGAAATCGGTTATGCAGAAGTTGATATAATGTTAAAAGATTTTAATACAGAAAAGATCTTGTTAACGGAGGAAATGATTAAACAGAGAAAAATAGAAATATCTGCTAGAGAAAAAACAGTAAAAGATCTACAACGTAGATTTTTCGGACCGGAAGGGGAGCTTTTTAAAAAAAGGCAAGAGTTAATCAAACCTATTCAGGATGAGATTTATAATGTAATAAAAGACATTGCCGAAAAAGGGAACTATGCAATTATTTTTGACACAGCAGCAGGTGCAACAATATTGTTTACCGATCCTAAATTTGATAAAAGCGATGAAGTGTTAGAAAAGTTAGGCTATAAAAATTAATTTTTTAAATTTGCATATAATTAATAAAATGAATCATATGAAAAAAATTATTGGAATATTAGTATTAGCTGTATTGGTTTCAGGATCAACAGTATTTGCTCAGGATTTTAAATTCGGTCATATTAATTCAGGAGAATTACTTTCTGTAATGCCTGAAAGAGATAGCGCAAGAATTGAGCTTCAGAATTACAGCCAAATGTTACAAAAAGAAATTGAAACAATGCAGGTTGAGTATCAAACTAAGGTAAATGCTTACCTTGAAAAACAAGAATCATTTTCTGACCTTGTACGTCAATCTAAAGAGGCTGAAATTCAGGAAATGCAACAACGAATTCAAGGTTTTCAGCAAACAGCACAACAGGATTTGCAGCAAAAAGAAGGTGAATTATTCCAGCCTATTATGGATAAGGCTCAGGCAGCAATTGAGAAGGTAGCTAAAGCAAACGGATTTACCTATGTATTTGATCTTGGCGCTGGAGGAGTTGTTTATTTTTCAGAAACAAGTATTGATATTTTACCATTGGTAAAGAAGGAATTAGGAATAGAATAGTACTAAATAATTAAATATTTTTGACCATCTTTAAGGAATTAAAGATGGTCTTTTTATACAATGGATAGAAGAAATTATCCTATAGGAGTATTTGATTCGGGCGTTGGAGGCCTGTCAGTTTGGAAAGAGCTTGTTGCTATACTTCCAAATGAATCTGTCATCTATTTTGCCGATAATGCTAATTGTCCATATGGTCCTCGAAAGCAGGACGAAATTGAAAAGCTTGCATCAGATGTTGTTGATTTTTTAATTTCTAAAAACTGCAAACTTATAATAGTTGCATGTAATACCGCAACAGCATCAGCAATAGATTTTTTACGCTCAAAATATTCAGTCCCATTTATTGGGATGGAACCTGCTGTAAAGCCAGCCGCATTGAATTCAAAGACTAAAAGTATTGCAGTGCTTGCTACGGAAGGAACTTTTAACGGGAAATTGTATCACGATACTAGTAATAAATATGCAAAAGATGTCGAGTTAAATATTAAAGTTGGAGATAAACTGGTAGAAATAGTTGAAAAAGGTTTAATAAATGAACCTGAAACAAAGAATCATATTGCAGCTCTTGTAAAACCTCTAATTGAAAAAAAAATAGATCATCTTGTGCTTGGTTGTACTCATTATCCATTTTTAATAGATATTTTAAAAGAAGCTTTGCCTTCGGATATCATTATTGTTGATCCAGCACCGGCAGTAATAATGCAAGCCCAAAGAGTAATTAATCTGAATGATTTGTCAAAAAAAGACGATAGTAAACCTAATTATAGTTTTTATTCTTCAGGAAATTCAAAAGTGCTCAGGTTAATGTTAAAAGAAATAACTGATTCTGAATATGAAATTACTGAATTATAATTCTTCTTCATACCATTTTGCATACATAATGTAGTTATTAGCAGTTTTTCGAACCTTTTCTTTTACTTCATTTTCATCAATAGATTTTATTATTTTAGCAGGAACACCACCATAAATAAATCCCGATTCAATTACTGTATTTTCTAATACAAGAGACCCTGCCGCAATAATCGAGTTCTTATTTATTACAGCATTATCCATAATAATAGCTCCCATGCCTATTAAAACATTATCATGAATTGTTGCTCCATGAATCAGAGCATTGTGTCCTACACAAACATTATCACCTAAATGAATTGTGGTCTTCTTATACGTGCAATGCAACACAGCTCCATCCTGAATATTTACTTTGTTTCCTATTCTAATTGAATTCACATCTCCTCTAACAACAGAATTAAACCAAAAACTGCAATTGTTTCCTGCTATTACATCTCCAACAATAGTTGAATTTTCTGCAAAGTAACAATTATTACCTAATAGAGGAGTAAATCCTTTTACTGATTTTATTAAAGCCATAAATAAGTGTCTGTATTCTTGATTTTTACAAAATTACAATAAGAAATAATCATATTTAGAGAAATGTGAGAAAAATCATGTTATTTATATTAAAATTTAATTGATATTTTACTTAATAATTAATTAACATTGCTTAATTTTGTCTCAGAAATAATTCAATTGTTTTGTTATAGAAACATTACAGGATAAGAATAAAGACTTATGGAAATGCATATGGAAAAGGAAACTCTTCCATGTGCATTTATATTTTTAAACATCTGTTAATTTAATCTACAAAATTAAATCTTATTATGAGTAAAAAAGCAGATACCATCGAACGCGAAGAGGTCGTTATAAGGTTCTCGGGTGATTCTGGAGATGGTATGCAACTTACCGGAAATCTGTTTTCAGATACTTCGGCATTTATTGGAAACGATCTTTCTACATTTCCTGATTATCCATCAGAAATAAGAGCCCCACAAGGCACAATAGGAGGAGTATCAGGATTCCAAGTACATGTCGGACAAACTGCAATTAAAACTCCTGGCGATTACGCTGATATTTTAATTGCAATGAACCCTGCAGCGTTAAGAGCAACAGCTAAATGGGTGAAAGAAGGCGGAACAATTATAATTGATGAAGACAGTTTTGACGAAAAGGGATTGAAAAAAGCAGGGTATAAAACTGAAGATCCTTTTAAAGAAGATAAACTCGATGGTTATAATATAATTGAGGCTCCTATTAGTTCTTTAACAAAAGAAGCCTTAAAAGATATGGGACTTGACCCTAAAAGTATACTCAGAAGCAAAAATATGTTTGCGCTGGGTATGGTTTATTGGATATTTGATCGCCCATTAAATTATACTGAAGATTTCTTTGAGAAGAAATTTAAAAAGAAACCACTTGTTATTAATGCTAACAAAACCGTTTTGAGGGCCGGATATAATTATGCTGAAACAATGGAGCATTTGACTCCATCGTATAAAGTTAGCCCTGCGAAAATAGAAAGTGGAACATACCGAAATATAAATGGAAACTTAGCAACAGCATGGGGTTTTATTGCAGCCGCTGAAAAAGCTGGATTGGAATTATTTTGTGGTTCTTACCCTATAACTCCTGCAACTGAAATTTTGCAGGAACTTTCTAACAGAAAAGACCTTGGAGTAAAAACATTTCAGGCTGAAGATGAAATAGCAGGTATTTGTACTTCTATTGGAGCCAGCTTTGCTGGAGACCTTGCTATTACTTCAACATCTGGACCTGGTTTAGCGCTTAAATCAGAAGCAATAGGTTTGGCTGTTATGACAGAGTTACCACTGGTTATTGTTAATGTACAACGAGGTGGACCATCAACCGGATTACCAACAAAACCTGAACAATCAGATTTAATGCAAGCATTATATGGAAGAAACGGAGAAAGTCCTGTAGCTGTTGTTGCAGCAAGTACTCCTTCAGATTGTTTCCAATATGCTTTCGAATCTGCAAAAATAGCATTAGAGCATATGACACCGGTAATTTTATTAACTGATGGTTTTATTGCAAATGGATCTGAACCATGGAGAATTCCACAAATGTCAGAATTTCCTGAAATTAAAGCTCCTATAGTTAAAGAAGGAACTCAAGATTGGCAACCTTACGCAAGAGATGTTGAGAAACTTGCAAGAACATGGGCAGTACCTGGCACGAAGGGTTTAGAACATAGAATTGGTGGTCTTGAAAAAGATGAATTAACAGGTGCAGTTTCTCATGATCCTGTTAATCATCAAAAGATGGTTAATATTCGCGAAGAAAAAGTTCAGAGAATTGCCAATACAATACCAGAACTTAAAGTTGAAGGAGATGAATCTGGAGATTTATTAGTTGTTGGTTGGGGAGGAACATATGGACATCTTGCTACTGCAGTAAGTCAGATACAGGCTAAAGGTAAAAAAGTAAGCCTTGCACACTTTAACTATATTAAACCTTTACCATTGAATGTTAAAGACGTTTTTAGCAAGTTTAATAAAATAGTAGTTTGCGAAAATAACATGGGACAATTTGCAGATTATTTAAGAATGACTAATCCTGAATTCAAATATTTACAATATAATAAAGTACAAGGATTGCCATTTACAGTTATCGAATTAGAAGAACATTTTGAAAAAGTATTGGAGGATTAATCATGGCAGAAATACAAAACAAATTTACTCCAAAAGATTTTAAAAGTGATCAGGAAGTTAGATGGTGTCCTGGTTGTGGTGATCATGCAATAATGAATGCAATACAGCGTACTTTACCTGAATTAGGTGTTGAAAAAGAAAATTTTGCCTTTATATCAGGTATTGGTTGTTCGTCTCGTTTTCCTTATTATATGAATACATATGGGTTTCATAGTATTCATGGACGTGCTTCAGCAATTGCTTCAGGGGTGAAAGTTGCTAATCCAAATCTAACTGTTTGGCAAATTACCGGTGATGGTGATGCTATGGCAATTGGAGGTAACCATTTTATTCATGCTATTAGAAGAAATATTGATCTCAACATCATTCTGTTTAATAATGAAATATATGGTCTTACTAAAGGACAATATTCTCCTACATCTAAATTTGGAGCAGTAACAAAAACATCTCCTTATGGAACTGTTGAACATCCATTTCATCCCGGTGAATTGATAATTGGTGCACAAGGTAAGTTCTTTGCAAGATCAATTGATAGTAATATTAAGCTTTGTCAGGAAATATTCCTTCAGGCAGGTAAATACCATGGAACAGCAGTGGTTGAAGTTCTTCAGAACTGTGTAATTTATAATGATAAAACGCATGCTGCAATATCAGATAGAGAACATAAAGAAGACCGAACTATTATTTTAAGACACGGAGAACCAATGATCTTTGGAACTAACAGAGATAAAGGATTAATTCTTGATGTTGAAAATTTAAAACTCAAGGTTGTTGAATTAGGGGATGAATATTCTGAGAAAGATTTATTAGTTCATAATTCTGAAACTGTAAACCCTGGATTACATCTGATGTTGGCAAATATGCAGTATCCTGAATACCCTGTTGCATTTGGCGTTATTAGAGGTGTTAATGCACAAACTTATGATGGAGCTATTCAAAAACAAGTTGAAGAAGTAAAATCAAAATCAAAATTTAAGTGTGTTGATGATTTGTTAAAGAGCGGAACTATCTGGGAAGTTTAATAATACTATAAAATACATAAAAAAGGGGTAACTATTGTTACCCCTTTTTTTATTTACTCCATTAATTGTAGCAATTTAATATTCTTATATCATCAATATTAGGAGGATCCTGAATTTTATTTTATCATTTTTGCGCTATTAATTTAGAAGCTAATAACTTTCATCTGCCCTAAAAATCATCTATATTTATAAGTGATATTTTCTTTGAGTACATACATATAATTTATTGAACTGTAAGTTGAGGAATATGTTTAAATAGAAGTATCAGGAGTTAATCTTAAAATATGTTTTAATGGCTGATCAATCCAAAAAAAATAATGATATAAACAAGCTCTTAGCTGAAAACAAAGAAAGATTAAAAGAACTTGCTTGTATTAACGAAACAACCAAAATAATTAAAGAAGGGAAATCAGTAGAAGAAACCCTTCAGAAGATTACATTGCGTTTACCCAAAGCATGGCAGTATCCTGATTATACTGTTTCAAGAATTATTTTTGGTGGACACGAATTCAGAAGTCCTGATTTTAAAGAAACTGAATGGTCGCAAAAGCAAAATTTTCAAACAATTGATGGCGAAGAGGGATCAATTGAAATATATTATTTGAAAATGTTTCCTCGTTTATATGAAGGTCCATTTCTTAAGGAGGAACAAGATCTTATCCTAAATTTATCTAATTTATTATTAGGATTCTTAAATAGCATAAAAGCAAAAGAAATTATTTGGAAAAATGATAAAAAGAAAGAACAAAAAAAATCCGAATCAGATGGATCTAAAAAGATATTAAATAGCAGGCAACTCCTTCAGAAATTTCTTAATAAACACAATGCCGACAGGGATCTCTTGCATGATTTGATGCCGTTTAAGGTTAAGGAAATTCTCCTTGTTGCAAATTTATACGACGCTTATAGTATTGAAAAAGAAGGTCGTTTTTCTGAACATATTTTAGGAGAGTACCATCAACTAAACCTAACTTCATTGCCTCGTGTTACAGGTGTTTCAAACGAAGATGAGACTATTGAAGCGCTTGAAAACAAGCATTATGATTTGGTGATTTTAATGATGGGGGTTGATAAAAAAACTCCCTTGAAAATAGCTGGAACCATCAAAGAAAGATATCAGTATATACCAACTTTTCTTTTACTTAATAATAATAGCGATTTAGCTGTTCTCGAAGAAGAGAAAAGAGATTTAAAAGATATTGATAAAATTTTTATTTGGAACGGAGATTCAAAAGTATTTTTTGCCATGGTTAAGCTTATTGAGGACATGGTAAATGCTGACAATGACACCAAAATAGGTTTAACGCGAGTAATTTTATTAGTAGAAGATTCGCCAAAGTATTATTCGAGATACTTACCAATGCTTTATAAGATTATTATGGAGCAAACTCAGCGGCTTATTGAGGATGTTAATACAGATGATTTGTATAAAGTACTTAAAATGCGTGCACGACCAAAAATTCTCTTAGCTCATAATTATGAAGAAGCTATGGAAATTTTTGATCAATATAGAGATTACTTTTTATGTGTAATTTCTGATGTTAGTTTTCCCAAAAACAATAAGTTAAATAATAATGCGGGATTTGAATTGGTAAAATTTATTAAAGATAATGTTTTGAATTTACCTACAGTTCTTCAATCTTCTGATCCTGAGAATGCAAAGAAATCATATGAAATTAAGTCAAATTTCATAAATAAAAATTCGGAGAGTTTATTACAGGATCTTAAAAGTTTTATTAACTACCATCTGGGCTTTGGGCATTTTGTATATCGCGATAACCAGGGGCGACAAATCGCAGTAGCAAAATCAATGCTTGAGTTTGAATCTTACTTAAAAACAGTACCTGAAGATTCTCTGATATATCATGCCGTAAAAAATCAGTTTTCACTTTGGTTAATGGCAAGAGGAGAAATCCAGATAGCTAAAATCATTAATCCCCTTAAGATCTCAGACTTTAAGAGCCCTAATCAGCTTAGAGATTTTTTAATCAATATTTTAAGACTTTATAGAAACGAGCAAGAAAAAGGTAAAATTGTTAATTTTAATGAGGCCGCAGTACTAGAAGAAAATAATATTGTTAGCCTAGCTCCGGGTGCATTAGGGGGAAAAGGTCGTGGATTGGCATTTGTAAATACTTTAATTTACAATTTCAAGTTTAAGGAATTACTTCCGCTTATAAATGTTAGAACTCCTAAAACAAGTATAATTGGAACCGAAGAGTTTGATATATTTATTGAAAGCAATCATTTAGTTGATAAGATACATGATATATCAGATTATAGTGAATTGAGAAAAGAGTTTCTGGCAGGTGAACTCTCATATTCATTAAAGAAAAGATTAAAAATATTTATAAAATTAATAACAAAGCCTATTGCGGTAAGATCGTCCAGTTTATTTGAAGATAGTATTAATCAACCTTTCTCAGGAATTTTCGAGACGTATATTCTTCCAAATAATCATCAGAATTTTGAAAAACGGTTGAAGCAACTTATGGATGCAATAAAGCTTGTTTATGTTTCTATATATTCAAAAAATGCAAGAACCTATTTCAAAGCGATAGACTATAAAGTTGAAGAAGAAAAAATGGCAGTTGTTCTTCAGGAGGTTGTAGGGCAACAGTTTGATAAGTATTACTATCCACATATTAGCGGAACAGCCCAATCACACAATTTCTACCCTGTTGCACATATGAAACCCGATGAAGGTTTTGCAGTAGCAGCATTAGGTCTTGGGCAATATGTCGTTGAAGGTGAAAAGGCGTTTAGATTTTCTCCTAGCTATCCTAATTTGGAAATTGTTTCAACAAAAGATTTATACAAAGGTTCTCAGGTTTATTTTTATGCCGTTAATTTTGATA
>DAOUTQ010000206.1 GCA_030668615.1 Bacteroidales bacterium
AAGTGGGATAAACATTATATTCAAACAGCCGATATAGACGCTTCTTCAAGCATTAGTTGGGATAATGGTAAAGGGTTTGCCTCAATAGGAAATGTTTCAATACCATTTGTTGGTAGCTATGATGGTAAAGGGCATATTATTGACAATCTTAACATTAATCGTCCTACAGATAGTTTAGTTGGACTCTTTGGCAATGTTGAAAACAATGCACGAATAGAAAGCCTGGGCTTAACAAATATGGATATTAAAGGTGGCAAATATACTGGAGGTATTGTGGGATTCCTCGACGGTTCAGAGCTTAAAAATTGTTATACTACAGGAGTCTGTACAAATAATTCAAGCAATACATGGTGGGCAGCTGTTGGAGGTTTGGTAGGTTTTAATATGGGCAGTATTAGTTTTTGTTATAGCGATGCCAATGTTAGTTCAACCTATGATATGGTTGGAGGTTTGGTTGGTGCAAATCTTGAATTTATTTCTAATTCCTATTCTATGGGTAATGTTATAGGAAATAGTTTAGTAGGAGGCTTAGCCGGAGCTAATTTGGAGGTTATATTCCATTCTTATAGTCGATCCAGTGTTAAGGCAAATACCAGCTATTGTGGTGGTTTAATTGGAGATAGTTATGGATATGCCGTTTATTCTTTTTGGGACACAGAATCATCGGGTCAGAGTTCAAGTCTTGGAGGAGAAGGCTTAAGTACCGCATATATGCAAAATCTTAAAACCTACATAGATGCAAATTGGGATTTTATGGATGAAACATATAATGGAACAAATGATTATTGGGGACTTAATAGTACCGAAAATGATGGATATCCATTTTTATATTGGCAAGGATTTGAGAATACTGCAACCATCCCAACAAATTTAAATAGTATAGAAAACATGAATATTTCTATATATCCTAATCCATTTAGTGATATCATTAACATTACAACGAACGATGAGAATTATAATCGAATAACAATTACTGATATTACAGGTAAAAAGATTATAGAGAAAAAAGCTGTTTCAGGAACAGAACAAATTGATATGTCTTCCTTTAATAGCGGGATATATTTGATTAATATTTATAAAGATAACGAAGTGTATACAAGTAAGATTATCAAGGAATAATACCGTTTACTATTCAATATGTCATATTTGTAAAAACAAATATGAATTGAATATGTAACGGCATTAACAATTCTAAACTTCAAATTAGATTTTAAATACGACATTTTGATGAAGAATAGGTATAATATAAATTAAGATATATTAAAATCCCGAAGCAATTTGCTTTGGGGTTTTTGTTTATATTTTACTGAGAGACTCAATTAAAACATCTGCATTTTTTTCAGGATCATCAGAATCTAATTTAACTGGAAAAACAGAGTTTTCATTACGCGTATTTAATCCATGACCATAACTTTTATCATAATAAGCAAGAGTTAGGTCTGCAACAGTGCTTAAATCTCCATTTTCAAGCGATTCAAGAGCTTGTTTTGCATTATGACCGCCAAGCTTCTTCTCTATCTTTAAAATGCATTTCTCAAGGTGTTTTGCATCAAATCCGGCATATTCGTTAATGAGTCTTTTGATTCTTTCTTCTTTGGGTAGTTCCATCTTTAAAACAGGAGCTTTTCTCATTAATGAGAAAAGTTCGTTTGGAAGCCAGTTGGAACCTATCGAATGACTTTCATCTTCGAGCCAGATAGGTTTTTCAATATCTAATGATAACCATTCATATATCAGGTCATTTTCAAATTGTTCGTTTGTAGGTTGTGGTTCTTGCCCAAGAGCCCCAAAAGCTGATCCTTTATGATGAGCCAGTCCTTCAAGATCAATAACCTGCTGCCCTTTTTCTTTGATTTTTAAGAGAGTTTCGGTTTTTCCACTCCCGGTAAGTCCTCCAAGGATAATTAAATTCTCAGAAGCAGCAAGCTGTGATTTCCCATATGATCGAAATGCTTTATATCCTCCTTCGAGTAATAAGGTTTTTATTCCTACAGTTTCGAATAACCAGGCCATGCTTGAGCTTCTCATTCCACCTCGCCAGCAATGAACAAGCAATGTGTTGTTTTTTGCTAATTTTCTGGCTGTGTTGGCAAATGAACGAAGTTTGCTTCCAACAATTTCTAAGCCAACTAATATTGCAGGCTCTCTGCCTTCCTGTTTGTATTTTGTTCCAACAACAGCTCTTTCTTCATTGCTAAAAATAGGAATATTGTAAGCTCCCGGAATATGACCAATCTCAAATTCTTTGGGCGAACGTACATCAATAACAGGAACTTCCTTTGATAAAGTATAAAATTCTTTAGCACTTATTTTTTGGGACATAAAAGGATATTTATTTTGCGAAAGTAAGCAAAAATATAATAAAGTGTTTAAAATTTAGAATGCCTAAAGTGCCTAAAATTGTTAATACTTTAAGTTTTAGCAAAAATATAAAACAAAGAAATTGTAAGTTAAACTTTTATAATTAGAGTCTAATAGTATTGAATTATTTTGAATAATTTAAGTCAATTTTAACTTTAGCTCACTTTAAGTACTTCGTTATCCTTCTAAAAAGTTTCCTAAAATGGATTGATTTCCTTTTTTCACATTTCCGCCCATTGGAGATAAACGCTGAATAAGTTTTCTGATTGGCATTGATTGCAACCAAATCTTCCCTGTTCCTTTTAATGTTGCAAGAAACAATCCTTCGCCACCAAACACCATTGATTTTAAACTACCTGAAGCTTCTATATTAAAATCAATTTGAGGCTCATATGCTACAATGCATCCGGTATCAATTCGCAGGGTTTCGTTATTAAGGGTTTTTTCAATAACAGTACCTCCAGCATGCATAAATACAAGTCCGTCGCCTTCAAGTTTTTGCAAAATAAATCCTTCGCCACCAACAAGTCCTGCACCTAATTTTTTGTTTAAATGAATTGAGATTTTCGTGCCTAAGGCAGCACATAGGAAACCGTCTTTTTGAACAATAATCCGTCCACCAATTTGTTTAAGATCTACCGGAATAATTTTACCTGGATAGGGTGCCGCGAATGAAACTTTTCTTTTGTTTAAACCCTGATTTGTAAAATGTGTTATAAATATTGATTCACCTGTAATTAAACGGCTTCCGGCCGAAAACACTTTACTCATAAAGCTTTGATCAGGAGTAGAACCATCGCCAAGCTTTGTTTCAAATGCAATACTTTCTTCCATATAAAGCATAGCGCCTGCCTCGGCAATTACGGTTTCGTTTGGATCCAACTCAATATCAACAAGCTGAATATCATCACCAATTATTTTATAATCTATTTCGTGTGAGTTCATTATTTTGTATTTGTTTGTTCAGAAAAATAACGAATTAATACTTCTTTTATTTCTTCAATACGAACCGGTTTTGACAGATAATGGTTCATACCACTGTTAAATGCTTTGGTTTTATCTTCTTCACGTGCATTTGCTGTCATAGCAACAATAGGTAGCTGATATCCAGCACTTCTGATTTCTGCTGTAGCTTCTAAACCATCTTTTTCAGGCATCATAATATCCATAAAAATAATATCAAATTTATTTTCTTTTACCTTCTCAACACAATCTTTACCATTTTGTGCTATTGTAATATCGTAACCTATATTTTTGAAAATAGTTTGCGCAACTCTCTGATTAATAATATTATCTTCGGCTAAAAGAATGTTAATTTTTTTCTTAAGCTTGTTAAGTTCAGGAAGCTCTTTATCGGTAACTTCCAGACTAGTAAAGTTTTCCTGAATGATTTCGAAAATTTCAGAAGCCTCATAAGGTCTAATCAGATAATAATCAACACCATTCATTTTACATTTTACATAGTTTCCAGGCTGATCATTCGAACTTATTATTGCAATGAAAAAATTATTAGAAAGCCCTTTTTCATGTAATTTCCGAGCAAAACCAATTCCATCAAAATCGGCATTATCTTTTATTAATACCAAATGATATGGTTTGTTTTTTGCAATAAATGAATCTTCAATCTTTTTCAAAGGATCATCGTTTGGGGTTATCTGTTCATTGTTTGTTTCAAAACTTGTAAAAGTGTGTAACAAAGTTTTTTCTTCATCAGGTTTATTGTTTATAATAAGCACATTGATCTGATTGTAATCCTGTATTTGGGAAACAGAAACTTCTTTTTTAATTCTTTCATTTGAATATACCTGTATAGTAAAAGAAAACTTAGATCCGCTATACTGAGGATCCTGCGATATTGACGAGGGACTTTCAACCCACATTTCGCCTCCCATTAACTCAACAAGTTGTTTTGAGATCGTAATTCCAAGACCTGTTCCACCGTATTTCCTTGTTGTTGATCCGTCTGCCTGAGAAAAAGAAGCGAAAATATCTTTCAATTTTTCTTTTGGAATACCAATTCCGGTATCTTCAATAGAGAACATTGCGGTTAAGTATCCAGTATGTTTCTTGACTAATTCTACAGATAGAATAATTTTTCCTTCGTAAGTAAATTTTATAGCATTTCCTA
>DAOUTQ010000196.1 GCA_030668615.1 Bacteroidales bacterium
AAACTCATAAATACCAATAGCACTATTAATGCAATGGTAACTGTAAGTTTTATGTCTTTTTTAATGCGATTTGCATTCCCAACAGCTACTGCTGCTGCACCATAATATTGCGCATTTATTTCCTGATTAAACTGTATTTCGAGACTATTAATAGTTTGGTCAAGAAAATTAATTAATTTACCGTTCTTCTGAGTTTCTCCTGATGGAAATGCAGATGTAATAAAAATGCTCAGGTTTTTTTTATCCTTCGTAAAGATTCTACTATTGTAAATTTCATAATTATCACCAATCTGAAAAGTATTCAACTTATCTAAAACAATAGGTGTGAAGTGAAGCGGATCTTTCATAATGAATTGCTTCATTACCATACTTGCAGGCGAAATAAGTGTTTTGAAATTGTTCCTTACTGAGCTCTCAACTGAAGATTGCAGAATCAAACTATCAATTTTTTGGTAATCTTTATCTTCAAGAAATACAGGCAAGTTTTCAAAGAAAGTATCATATACATCATACATGATCTTATCTGAAACCTGATAATTTATATCTTTAATTAATTTGGGTTGGTAAATAGAAATTTTATCATTTAACTGATCGGCAAAATCAATTAACTTCTGTGGATTTGGAGTCAGATTGGTATCACTTAAGGCAACGTTTATAATCAACTTATCCATAAAGTTGATATTCTGTGAAACCATGCTTATTCTCTGAATGTTTTCATCCGAAGGAAGCATTCTGGTAATATCTTCTTCAAACTTGATTTTTGTAACTAAATAAGCTGAAAGACCAAATATTATAAGTATCAGAAAAACAAATGAGATTCTAAATTTTCGAAATAAATCGTATAGGCCGTTAAATATTCCTGACATTCTTTTGGGATTTAATCCAGATTTGAAGTTACAAATTCTTCCTGTAATTTAGGTTTCTTTCTAAAAAACAGTAACAGTATATAAGTTAAGATTCCAAATGCAATAGCCAATATCACTCCAAAAACAAGACTCCCAACCAAGTATTGAACTATATTGTCTTTTATTAAATCAAGACTTAATCCTCTATCGAATATAATATTGAGTTTGTTTGATTCAATAAAAAAACCCCCAATTTTAAAACTCGCAAATATGATAATAGGAATCATTGGAGGAATACTAATATTTGAAGTTACTAAAACAATTACTTTGTTCAATTTTAAAAAATGAGCTAATGCAAAAGCAATTAACATCTGATAACCCCACACAGGAGCAACTCCCATAAACAAGCCAAGCATTACGGCAAAAGTGATTTTAATATTGGGTTCTTTGTTTTGAAGAATTTGATCGCGAAAAAATGCCTGAATATTTTTCTTATTTAATTTTCGAATAAACTCAAATGGCTTTACAATAAGCAAAGCATAAATAACTAAAATTGTATTAAGAACACTTACTCTTGAAAAGTCTCGAAATGGTCTGAAATGAGAAACACGAGTTTCAATTGGGGCATAATAAATCTGAATTGGAACATCAGTAACATCAACACCTTTCCATGCAGCACGAACTATTACTTCAATTTCAAACTCATATTTTCGAGTGAAAAAGAACATTTTACTTATGGGTTTAAGCGGATATAATCTGTATCCAGATTGCGTGTCGGGCATTTTTATACCAGTTTCGAACTTAAACCAAAAATTAGAAAAGCGATTTCCGAAACTACTTTTTCCGGGAATTCCTTCCTGTTCCATATTTCGGTTTCCAATAATTATTGCATTTGGGTTTTCTTCAATTGCATCTACAAAATTAGGTAAGTCTGTAGCAAAATGCTGACCGTCAGAATCAATCGTTATGGCATATTCATATTCTTTTGACCATGCAAATTTAAAACCTTGTCTTAAAGCGAATCCTTTCCCTTTATTCTTTGGATAGCTAACAATATCAATCTGAGTGAATTTATTTAAAATTTTTGAAGTATTATCTGTTGATCCGTCGTTTACTACAATAACCTGATTGGTGTATTCTAAAACATCATTAATAACCTGCTCAATAGTTTGATGATTATTGTAAGTTGGAATAATTACACAACACTTTTTCTCCCTGAATAATTCTTTGTATTTATCCGCAGCCATTTTCCCGGTTATTTATTTTGCCTTAAAGTTACCCTTAAATTTATAAAAAACCTGATCGTTAAAATGCGTTACACTGTCAACTTTAATAATGTCTTCTTCAGTATCGTATTTAACTTTTAGATCGATTTGAAGCCTGCTATTAACTTCAGGATTTACAACAGCCATAAACTTAATATTACTGGCGTAAACAAGACTTAATTCTTTATCTTTAACGCTTTCCATTATTTCCTTAATAAGCTGTGTTAAACAAACTCCAGGAACTACAGGATTACCAGGAAAGTGGCCTTCGTAAACTTCGTGGTCTTTATTTAAGTCGATAATTGCTTTTACATTTTCTTTATCGCTATAATCTAATTCAACTATGGTATAGAAATTTTTTAAAAGCATGGTGTTATTGTATCAATTTTAAATTCATTTTCAATTTAATATTACGATGTTCTATTGTAATATTTTTAGGAATATTATCTGTATAATTCTGCAAACCTACAGATATTTTTTCAGAATTTTGTTTCTTAAGATTAATGATTTCAATCTTTTCTGAATCAGTATTTTGAATATAATTGTAGCTTAATTTACCAGATGCAAATTGCCATATTTTTTGATTCTTTATTGAATTATTGATTACATATAAAGATTCAGATTTGTTCTGCATTAAAAGCAAATTGAAATCATTTTGAAATGTATTTATGATAAGTTTCTTATTTAGATACTCAACACAATATTTTACGTTAAGAATACCGTGATCAAGCCCAAAATCAAAAATCTTTAATCCAAATTGGGTAGTTAAAGCAATGCGATAAATATTTTCATCCATTTTCTTAATGATTAATAATCCGCTAATATCATTTTTGTAAAAATTGATATTAGTTTTATAAATCAAGGTTTTCTCAGAAAAGGGAAGAGCATAAGGTATATTTTTTATCTGGTCAGGAGAATACTCAATCTTATTTAAGTTTTTATAAGGACTTGAACAGCCTGTTATAATAATAAAACTAATTGATAGAAATAATATTCCCCCTTTTTTCAAAAGGGGGCCAGGGGGATTAATTTGTATTACATTTTTCAATTCCCCTAACCCCTTTCTCCAAAGGGGAACAATTTTTAAGAACATCTTATTTGAGATTAAATTTCTCATTATCAATTGGCTGATTCAACTTCTTGTCTGTAAAATCAATGCTGGTATAATCATCAGAACTTTCAATCATTTTAATCTTTGCAACAGAGATATCCGATTTATCAATGTAGATTTTAATTGTTTTAAGCATGCTCTTCATTTCTGGTAGCTTAGGATCAAGCTCCAGTAAATATTGATTCGCATTTTCATAGTATTTAACATCAAAGCGTTCTCTGTCAGTAAATAGGTCCCCCTGAATACTGCCAATCATCATATTATTGATTTCAGCAAACATTTTGTTAGATTCAGTATCGAATGTGCTGATTTTATTTTCATCTTTTATGTAAATATTTTTATCGTTAAAAACGATAATATATTCGAATGGTTCTGAATATTCCCAGCGCAATTGATTTGGACTTTGGAAAGAGAATTCTCCTTTAGATATAATATTTTCGGTTAAGAAACTTAAATGTTTTTCCTGTACAAATTTACTCTGAATTGATTGCGTGTTCTCTGATAGTTTTGCTAACTCTGTTTCTGCTTTATTAATATCTTGAACTTGTTTAAAACCATCTTCTTGAGCATAAAGATTATTAATCCCTGATAAGAAAAGAAAAGAAAAGAAAAAAATAACTTTCATGTTGAGCTTTGTCAAAACATTGTTATTTTTTTTGCTAAACCTTATTTGCCACCCTTCGATAAACTCAGGATGACAATCCATTTTATATATTCTATTCATATGCTTTAATGTTAAGTAATTTATCAAGAGCTACAATCTCATAATTTTCACTTTTCGCATATTCTAAAAATGAATCTAATATATCTACAATATGCTCTCGATTATCATGAAATAAAATAATATCGCCTGTTGTTAATCCTTTCTTTATTCTTTTTAATGTTTTCTCGGTACTTTTAACAGTATCAAAAGAACGAATACTCCAACCAACTGTCTGAAAATCCAACTTTTTCAGAGCTCTTTTTAAAGCAGGATTTGTAACTCCATAAGGCGGACGAAACAGTTTTGCTTTTTTATTGATGGTTTCAAATATCAGACCATTTGTTTTTTCAATATCGGCTTGCATCTTTTTAGATGAAAATAAATCGAACCATCGATTATGCGACCAGGTATGATTCCCAATGAGGTGACCTTTTTTATCAATCTCCTTTAATAGTTCTATATTTTTCTCAATATGATTTCCAATACAGAAAAATGTTGCTTTAGCATTGTATTTATCAAGAATACTGAGTACTTGTGGAGTTATTTTAGGATCAGGTCCATCGTCAAAAGTAATAGCTATTTTCTTTTGATTTGTATCTGCTTTACACAGCGTTTTTATATATGCCTGTGAGCAAATATTTGCAGAGCAACTTACAAGATAAACTAAAAACAGCAGGCTTATAATAATAAAAAATATCCCTTTCCAAGGAAGAAAGAGATATACTTGGATTAAAACAACGATGTAAAGAACGAATGTTGTTCCTGGTTTTATCATTGAGTTAGTAAAAATATTGAGTGATCAACTTCTCTAAAATGATTATATACCAATACGTTTTTTATTGGCTTTTCAGTAAAGTTTTCTTTTCTGAAACGAGCAACCTCAGGTACTTTCTGATGTTTTATAGTATTTGCAGCAAACCATAATGCAAATGTTCCAACTGTATGATAATCACCAGATAAATGCTTAAAGTAAGCATAATTAGTGTTAAAATAATTATCAGCTAAATGATAATAAATATCATCTGTATCAACATTTCCATTTAATCCTAAAACAACTAAATCAATATCATCTTTTGATAAACCATTTTCAATAAGAAACTGATCTATTTTAGTTTCAATTTCTTCTTTACTTTCAGGTTTATATATGGTTTTAATATTTTTAATTCTGGCATATGAGTTCTCTTCTTTTTTCCCTTATAAAGAAAAGAATCCAACACCTTCGCCAACAACAGTACCCTGAG
>DAOUTQ010000178.1 GCA_030668615.1 Bacteroidales bacterium
TATATAACGGCATTTGTTTACATCCCGAATTTCGGGGAACCATTCTAATCTTCAAAACATCATAATATATGCGACATTTTGAAGAATAATTGGTATTACAAGCAGATTTAGGTGGTTTTTCATTCTTATTTAGTTAATGGTATTGTAAATTTAAAATTACTTCCTTTTCCTACTTCGCTTTCAACCCAAATTTTTCCATTATGTTTTTCAACAAATTCTTTGCAAAGTATTAAGCCTAAACCAGTTCCTGCTTCTTTTTCGGTTCCTTTGGTTGAAACGTTTTCAGTTATTTTAAATAGCTTGGTTTGTATTTCGGGCGAAATTCCAACTCCACTATCTTTTATAGATATTTTAACAAATTCTTGATTGTTTTCATCTGTTGTTTTATGTGATTTTACAGTAATATCTCCACCTTTAGGTGTGAACTTTATAGCATTTGATATTAAATTTCGAATTACTGTATTAATCATATTTTTATCAGCATTTACCGATAAATCCCTTTCAGTATTTGATATAAGCTTTATTTCTTTATTTCCTGCAGGTTCTTCTAATAGTGAGATTATTTCGTTTATTAATTCTTCAATATTAATTTTCTCAGGAGTAAATTTAATTCTACCTGTTTGGGATTGTGCCCAAGTAAGTAAATTCTCTAATAGTTTGTATGTTTTTATTGAGCCATCATTAATAAATCTAATATACTCTTCTCTTTCTGCATCATCATAAGTTGCATGATTCTCTAATAGGAGTTCAGAAAAGCCTAATAATGCACTAAAAGGACTTTTTAAGTCGTGTGCAATTATCGAGAAAAATTTGTCTTTTGTTGCGTTTAAAAGTTTGATTTCTCTATAACTTTCTGATAATTTTAACATGGAATAAACTCTGGCAGACAATTCCGTTTTATCTACTGGTTTTCGAATATAGTCAACAGCTCCTGCTTCTAATGCGGTTTTTAAATGTTCTGATGTTGTCATTTTTCCGGTGCACATAATAACCGGAATATCTTTTGTTGCTTCGATGTTTTTTAGATATTTTAAGGTCTCAATACCATCCATTTCTGGCATTTCCCAATCCATAATTATTAAATCAGGAAGTTTTTTTTCTGCAAGCGTGCATGCAATTTTACCGTTAGGAGCTTTAAGAATTGTTAAGGGTAATTCTGTTTCCTTTAAAAAGCTTGAAATGGTTTTCAAGTTGTCCTGACTATCATCAACTACCAGTATTGAATAATTTCCCATAATAAAATATTTAATTATCAGTTATATTTCATCAATTAAATGAATCAGCTTTTTGTACTTTTCTTCGTTTAAAGCATCAATGGCGTTAACCATTTCAGTTTTCCATTTTTTCAATTTCTCGGTTTTGCAGCAATCTACTTGCTCTATTATTTTTTCAACTTCCGTTGATTCGTAAACTTCCAGTTCTTGTAATTTAAGTAAAAATGGTTTTAGCATTTCACTTTCTGATTGTGTTAACTCAATAGGTTTCTCTTCAATTATTTCTTCTTCGATTGTTATTTCTGAGTTTTCTTGATTACCAAGAGGTAAAGTAAACCAAAAAGTGCTGCCTTTATTTTCTTTAGATTCTACACCGATTTCTCCTCCGTGAGCTTCTACGAATAACTTACAAAAAGTAAGCCCTATGCCTGACGATCTTCCCAATCCTGATTTTCTGGCTATTACCTGTTCGAATTTACCGAAAACCTTATGTAACTTTTCTTTAGGTATTCCCTGCCCGGTATCCGTTATTTTAATGCGAATAAAACCGTTTGATTTTTCTTCTGACTCAAGTATAATGGTTCCGTTATTAGGTGTGTATTTTATGGCATTTGTAAACAAATTGATAAAAACCCGTTCGATTATTTCCTGGTCTATATCAACATAATAATTTTGAATATGATTTATTAGTTTGATACTTTTTTGGTGGTAAAGCAAATCAACCTGCGATAATGCCAATTTGGATACTTCGTATACAGAAGTATTTGATGTTTGTATTTTTATTTCAGTATTTTCGAATTTATTCACATCCAGAATATTCATGATCATATTTAGCATTTGCTTACCCGATTGTTTTACAATATCGTTTTCAGATAAACCAATAATTGCATTCAAGGGGTTCTTTAAATCGTGAATAATCATGGTGGTTAATTCTTCTTTGTATTTGTCCAATTCTAAAAGTTTATCGTTTGCTGCTTGTAGCTCTTCCGACTGTGCCTGAATTTCAGCATTTTGTTCTTCAATGTGTTGTAATGCACTAGAGTTTTCTAATGCAATTGCTGTATAAGCTGCAATAGTTCCCAAAATATTAAGATGATATTCAGTAAAAGCGTTCTTTGCAAAGCTTTGAACTGTTATGATTCCGAGGGTTTTATCTTTGATTAATAAAGGATAGTAAATGAGGGACCAGGGATCTTCTGATTTAGTACCATCCTCCAAATCAGTGCTTGCTTCATGATCCCAGTAACTAATGTACTTTGAATATTCTTGGCTAACATCATTAATGAATACAGGTTTTTTGTTTTCAATACACCAAACAGGGAATTGGTTCTTATCTTCCATATTTCTGGTATAAGGTAGATATTTTTTCCCTTTCTCAATAGCTAGCTTATATTCGATTTTTTCATGCATATGTTGATAAATTCCAATACCAAAAACTGTTGCATCCATAAGTTTATTAACATGATCATAAACTTTAATTAATATCTTTTCAAGATCAAGTGTAGATGTTATTTCCTGTCCTATTTGACTAAGCAATTTAACATTCTGATAGGACTCTTCAATTTCGTTTTTTTGTTTAGCAAGAATGCAGTTTGCTTTACGTTTTTGTATAAAACTGCGAAGTACTACAAGTACAAGTACAACCATTAATATAAAGCCACCAATAAAAGAATTACGTATAATCTTTTGCTGTTTAGCTTTTTCATCTGTTATAGCATCCTTTTTTTGTTGTTCTAATTCAATGGATTGTTTTTCTTTTTCGTATTGTTTCTTGATTTCAAAACCTGCTAATTTTTTAATGTTTCCTTCATTAATGAGGCTGTCACTCACTTGTTTGAATAGTTTTTGATAATCAAGTGACTTTTTGTATTGCCCTGCTTGTTCAAATATAATTGCTAAACCTTCGGATGCATCTTTTAGGTTGAGAGGGTTTTCAATTTCATCAGCAATTTTATAACTACGTAAAAAATACTCCTTTGCTTTATTATATTGCTTAGTTTTTATATATAAATTTCCGATACTGTTACATGATTGAGCAATTTCTTTACTTCCATTTATACTTTCACGTTTTTTAAGCCCTTTTAAAAAATACTCAAGAGCTTTATCGTACTTTTGCTGTTTCATAAAAACAATTCCCATACCGTTGTGTGCCCATCCGAGTACATGAGTGTAGTTAATTTCTTCGCCTATAATTATGCATCTGTTGTAATAATCTAGTGCCTTATCTAACTTATTTTGTTTTTCATATATTAAAGCTATATTATTTAATTCATTTGAAATCCCGGATTTTAATTTAAGTTCATTATAAATTTTCAAAGATTTTTGATAATATTCTAGGGCTTTCTCGTAATCTTGCATTTCATAAAATATTACTCCGAAATAATTCAAACACTCTGAAATCCCTCTTTTATCTCCGATCTCTTCTTTTATTTTTAAAGATTTCTGATAACATTCAAAAGATTTAGAATAATTACCTTGTTCTTTATATGTATAACCAATTTCTGCTAAACAATCAGATATTGCACTTTTATCACCTGATTCTTCTCTTAATTTTAATGATTTATTATAATATTCTAATGCTTTTGGATAATCGCCCTCTGTTCGGTAAATCCCTCCAATTCCATTGTAGCAATTTGAAATTCCGATTTTATCGCCTAATTCTTCTTTTATTCTTAATGATTTTTGGAAATAATTACGAGCTTCGTTATAATTGCCTTTATTAGTGAATAAATTCCCCATATTTATAAAACACATTGAAATTCCTTTTTTATCCTTTCGTTTTTCATTAATTTCTAGTGATTTGGAAAAATATATAAAGGCTTGTTTATATTTACCTTGATCTTTATAAATAATTCCGATATTATTTAAATTATAAGATATTCCCTTTATATACCCAATTTCTTCTGATATTTTCAACGATTTTTGATAATATTCAAGAGCATGTATATAATCACCTTGCCTCCTGTATATAATTCCGATATTACCCAAACTTGTTAAAATTTTTCTCTTATCTCCAATTTCATCTGCTATTTTCAACGATTTCTGATGATATTCAAGTGCTAATGAATAATTGCTTTGGTTAATATATATTATTCCGATATTACCTAAACAGCCTGCAATCCCTTTTTTATCTCCGAGTTTTTCATATAGTTTCAATGAATTTTGAAAAAAATCAAGAGATTGGGAATAATCAGTTTTTATCCAATAATATATGCCAATTAAACGCAGACTTTTGGCTTTTCCCTTAATAAAGGTCAGATTATCTGATATTTCTTGTGCTTCTTTTGCATATTTAAAAGTTTTGTCAATATCAATTGAGTATAATTCATATGCTGTTTCGTTTAACAGGTTTACTCTTATTGTATCTTTTTTTGTGTATTCCTTTAACAGATTTTCGAGACTGTCAATTTCAGTGTTTTGGGCTTGAACAATGAACAATGTACAATGAACAATTAACAAGGCAATTAATAGGCTTATTTTTTTCATCTTCAAGTTTTTGAACTTGTTAATGTACAACCATTTAGTGAAAATATCAAACAAATATAAGGTTGCTTTTATATTATTTGGTTGTGTTTCAGTAAATTAATTGAAAAAGCGAAACAAAAATACTGATAACCCTGCATTGCACAAACTACAAACAAACTAACCATTTAAAACATTTTGATAATCTATAGGATAGTTATTGGGATTGGTAGTTCGCTGACAAAATATTTTCTTGAAAAGTTGTTCAACGCAGGACCTGCCTGCTGTTTATTTCTTTACTATTTAGGTAACAATTTTTTAAATTGCACTTATAACTAATAAAGAACAAAAGTTAATAACTAATAAGTGGTTACTTGTGAACTAATACAAAGAATTATTCTTTCGACTTCTTTCTTGATAATTCAAGTAAAGATTCTAAAGTCTCAGTAAGATATTCTTCATATTTATTTACCATATCAATGGTAAGAGGATTTGCTGCTACCCACATTAATTTATTTTCATCATTAGGCTTTAGTACAAACGTTAGATTTTTCACCTTTTTTTTGTGAGTAGTACGAAGTGCAATTCTATTTTCGCTAATAATGCTTATACTATTCTTTCCTTGTTTAATTGAATTTCCGCTATTTATTGTCTCAAAATTTGTTTTAATTTCATTTAACATAGGTTGAAAAGTAGCCGGTAATTCCTGCCCAAAAATCTCTGTCGTAAATAAAATTAAACTAAGTGCTAAAACTGTTTTTAATATTTTCATGTCTTACTATTTTTATATGTTTATATACGTTTTAACAAGTATACAAAATAGAATATTTTTTATAAAAAGAAAAATTTATAGGAAATAAAATTATTTCACTGCAGAATACAGAATATATAGTTTTAAAGTATAACGAAAAAGTTTTTGAATATTTTGATTTAAAATAGGATGACCTTTATTTTGGATTTGTTTAGGTGTTTTGTTAAATTGATAGACTGTCTAAAATCAAATATTAATGAAATTAACTTTGATTTTTATATTATGTGCTCACATTTCCTTTTCACAAAATATAAAAGGTATTGTGTTATGTGAGAAAACAAAAGAGCCTTTAATTGGAGTTAACATATATTTGAAAAATAAAAATGTAGGGACAGCTACGAATGAAAGGGGAGAGTTTAATTTAATAATTCAATCTAAGGTTAATGATAAAGATACAATCTATTTTTCTTATATCGGTTATGAAACAAAGAAGCTTTCGTTATCTGAGTTAAAAGAAAAAGAATATACTGTATACCTTTCTATAAGTATAGAAAATATCAACGAGGTTACAATTGTTTCAAATAAGTTTTTAAAACATAGCATAGAATATAAAAAATTATCATCATTAGAAGATGGATTATATTCTTTTGGTTCGTTATTAATTGAAGAAAAAATATGGGCAA
>DAOUTQ010000002.1 GCA_030668615.1 Bacteroidales bacterium
GAAACGAATAAAAGAACATCTGAGCTTTTAGAAAGAACGCAGCAACAAGCTGAAGAAATGTCTGCACAAGAAGAAGAAATGCGCCAAAACATGGAAGAACTTCAGGCTACACAAGAAGAATCTACCAGAAGAAACGATGAAGTTGAACAACTTCTGGAGCAAAGCCAAAAACAAGCAGAAAAAATGGAACAACAAACTGTTGAAATACAAGAACAAGTAGGAGAGTTCCAGGATAGAGAAGTTGTTTGGCAAACTAAACTTGAATCTGCCTATGAAAAGATTAAGGAACTTGAATCCAAGCTAAAAAAGAAATAAAATTATCTTTACAAAAAAATTTAACACCCTTTTATAAGGGTGTTTTTTTTCGTTCTACTTATATAAAATATTATTAATGAAACTATTATTTACTTTCTCAACTCTTTTCCTACTTAATATCCTTTTCATACAAATAAAAGCGCAAGAAAATCCTGACTATATTGAAATAAGTGAAAATCTTTATGTAATAAGCAATACCAACGGAGGAAACGTAGCATTTCTTGTTACAAAAAAAGGTATTGTAGTAGTTGATGCAGGTGGAACCCCAGAAAACGGTGAAAGAATTGTTTCAATAATTAAATCTGTTTCAGACAAACCCATAAAATATTTAATCTTAACACATTTTCATGGTGATCATATAAATGGCATTTCAGGTTTTCCAGATAATGTTAAAATAATTGCTCATGAAGATCTTGCTGAAAACTATATGCAATTTAGTAGAGATAAACTAAATAATTATATAAGTAATGTGCTTCCGGGTTATCTGGTAAATTTAAAATTGCAAATGGGCTCAATGAAAAATAAAGAAAGTGAAGAATATCTTGAGCTAAAAAAAGATTACGAGATTAATCAAGATTACTATGATGACGTGCAAAATATAAAATTCAGAGAACCTGACATTACTTTCGACGATTTTTATAGATTCAGAATCTCTGACGAGCGAATAATGTTGGAATACACGGGACCGGGACATACAAATGACAATATACTTGTGAAATTTTCGAATCATAATGTTATACATATAGGCGATTTGGTCTTTAATAAAAGTTTTCCTTACACAATTGAAGAACACGGAGTGGACATATACAATTGGGTAAAAACACTGGATGATTTAAAAAAGGAAAATATATTCACCGTTATTCCAGGTCATGGTGAAGTTGGTCCTAAAATAATTCTTCAGGAACAATCAGAATATTTTAAAAGTCTTGCTCAAAAAGTTGAGAGATTGAAAAAACAGGGATTGAATTTAGATCAGATCATTGCTAAATGCGATATAAAAGATTATGATCTAATTGGAAATGAAGAACAGTTTCCGGAAAATATAAAAGTAATTTACAATCAGCTAACAACTTCAAAAGTTGAGTGGTGGGAATTTTAATATATACTACACATAACAATAAAGAAGCTGTCTCAAAATCACTTTCTATCGTCCATAGGACATAGAAGTGTGAAATTTACATACTAATATTCAGTACTTTATAAATTCCTGAAGGAAAGTCCGGGGACATTTCCATAGGTTTTGAGACAGCTTCTTTCTTATTCCTTAAAATATAATCAACTATTTATAGTAAATTTCCAATCTTGATTCCAAAATATACAGTTCTTGGTAAAGAAGGTCCGTATATATATCCGGGATCTCTTTCAGCTCCTGAATCAAAATCATTCTGATACGAATTAAACATATTTTTTACTCCTACAAATAATTGCATACTAGCACCGTTTAATCTATACTGATAACTCAACTTTGCTCCCAAATCCATAAACGGGTCTGATTCATGCAATTCTCCATCTACGCCATTAGGAAGCTCCATTCCATAATAAGGAACTAACATACTTCCTGTATAGTTTCCTGTTGCTGAAAAACAAAAATGTTTAGTAAAATCCCAATCGATAGTAGCATAACCGTACTGATTTGGTGTTCTGAAAAATGATTTCTCATTAAATTCATCTTGAGGATCTTGATATTCGTTCTTTTGAAAAGTAAATCCACCTGTAAAAGCAAAATCACCGGTAGGCACCAAATTTAGTTCAAAATTCACTCCTTTAACAGTAGCTCCATTCTCTGCATTTATTCTTGTGTAAATTATAACATCTTCTTCTGTTGGATGTGGTGATGAAGTATTGGCAAAAGCATCATTTAATTGTGTGTAAAAACCTTCAATTAATAATCCTGTATTTACTTTTCCAACTAATTTATTAAAATCAAGCGAAGCCATGTAACTATGACTGGTTTCTTGTTTTAAATCAGGGTCGTTTTCGTGAATTACTTTACGCGATCCTGAAGTCTCGATATGTAAATCTTCATCGAAAACCTGTGGGGCACGATAACCTTGTGAATAACTAACACGTGCCTGTAAATATTTCAACACGTCGTACTTAACTGTTACCCTTGGACTTATTACATTCCCTGTTTTATTACTGTTATGTGTTTCGTCTTTAATTTCGTAATTATCGAAACGAGCGCCAACAGAAACATTTAATTTGTTAAACTTGTGGTCGTATTGAGCAAATACACCATAAATATTAGATACCTGATCGGCAACAAGGGTATTTGCTGTATGAGGAATAATAAGTTCGCCACTTACAAATACTGCATTTTCATAATCAGGATAACCTAATTTTTTATCGTTTAAAGTTTCGCCTCTATATTCTATACCACTAATTAAATTCGAATTTGTAAAAACAGCATTATACTGAGCACCCATATTAGTAGTAAAACCTTTTGTTTTGCCATAATCTTTCATCGATTGTTCTGCACCATAATAAGAATCACGATCAACAAATTGCCCTGAAACAAATACAGACAATTTATCTTCATCTCTAAAAAACTGATCGAATGAAATCGCCCCTGTCGTAATTTTATGATCAACAGCTTCAGCAATATCTGCTTCATGCTTAGGTAAGTCAAATTTATTTCCACCGCGTCTTTCTTCGTTTATAGTGAAAAAATCAACAGCTATCTTATTTCTATAACCTAAACGATGAAATAATCTGGTTCCTACTGTTGTATTATTAATATCCGACACTTCAGAAAAATCATCTCCATTGGCATCAAAAGGATCTCGGTTTCTATGAAAACCATATAAGGCCATTCCAGTTTTACTATCATGTGAAACAATAGATGTATTAAAATTCATACTATAATCCAATGCCGGATCACCCGAACCATCAAGTCCAACTCCAGTATAACCAGAAGTTACTGATGCTTCGTACGAATTATTTATCGGATCTTTTAATATTAAATTAACCGTTCCGGCAATTGCATTACTTCCGTATAAAGCAGATCCTCCACCACGAACTACTTCTATTCTTTCAATCATAGATGATGGAATAAGTTCCAAACCGTAAACACCTGCCAATCCACTAAATATCGGACGGCTATTAATTAAAATTTGCGAATAAGGTCCACCAAGTCCGTTCATTCGAACCTGATTAAACCCACAATTCTGGCAATTATTTTCCATTCTTAGTCCGGGACAAAAATTTAAGCCATCACCTAAACTAACTGTTTGTGCTATTTCAAATAATTTAGGGGTTATCGTATTTACAATTACCGAAGCATCTTTTCTGTGTTTATCATTTCGATCGGCTGTAATAACAACTTGCTCTAATCCCAACACATCAGCCTCTAAAATAAAGTTAAGCTCTATAGTTTTATCTCCGATTAATTCAACTTCTTTTTCGTCAGGTTTATAACCAATAGCAGATGCCCTTACTGTATATATTCCTATTGGCATGTTAATTAAATTAAAATGCCCTGTTTCATCAGTTGCTGCTCCAATGGTTGTATTTTTTAGTATTATAGTTGCAAAAGGAATATGTTCGCCATATGTATCAGTTACATGCCCAACAATATTTGCATCAGTACGCTGAGCAAAAGAACTAACTGAAATTAGAATAAAGAATATGATTTGTGATAAATATATATTGATTGTTCTCATTACTTTCTTATTAATTGTTATTTATATAATAGTTTGCTGTTACTTAATTTAGTTTTTAATCTGATCAGAATTATTAATTCATGTCCGATTAAATTTTTCTAATTAAATTAACTTTAATCTGAATGATATTTATAGCTACAGGTATTATAATTACCGAATAAAGATGACAATTATTATAATAGATATATTGTCATGTTAGGCTCATAATTAAGTTATGAATCCTATCATCTTTAATAAAGAAATGATTAAGCTAAAAAGGAAATGGAAGGGGGTCCTCTATTAGTATACGAAGAATGAATTTTTAAATTAAAATATAAACATGGTTTACTCAAAATCTCCGTTTCGAAAACAGGATTGTAAACAATTGCTATTGATGATTCAAAATTTACAAAATAACTCAATGACCTGATTACTTGTAATTCAATTTTATTGTGCTTGTGTTGCGAATAAGGATTTTTGTTTTCGGCACTTTTATTAAACGGGTGAGCGTGGACAATAACATTACCACAAGCTGTTCTATGAGTATGAAGAAAGAAAGTAGAATTAAAAATTATTCCCCCAATCAATAATAAAAATATTGTTGAGATAATTTTTTTTCTAATATATTGCATTCTACTCTTCATTCTACGCACAAATGTATATTATTCAAATTAATCCTGCAATACCAAATATTAGGTATTTGTTATTTGTTTAACATATAATTAGATGCTATATTTAGTAATACGTTTAATTCAATTTTAGTTACATGCTATAAAACATTAATAAAAAAGGGATTAACAATGAAGTTAACCCCTCTAATTTTAAGTTTTATCTCTTATTGAAGATCTTTTACAGTTTCAATTACCTCAGGAAGATCCATACCTATTTTTTTTAGATATTCAACTTTTGGAACTCCATTTTTATTCCAACCTCTACGCTTATAAACAGCATCAAGAAGTTTTTCGTATTGACCTTCGCGATATTCTCTTGTAATAGCTACTTTTTCTTCAGAAGATTTTCCTTCAGGATTTACTCCGATAATTTCTTTCATTTGTTCATCGTAGCGTTCTGCTCTTGAATCATATTCTTCAACAGTAACAGGACCTGCAGCTCTATATGGTTGTTTGTCGAATTTTCTAACACCATAACCTCTGCGAATATTAAAGATACGTTGGAAATTATAAACGCGTTCCGAATCTTCAATCATTCTATTCTTATCAAATTCTTTTCCTGTAACAGCTTTGTAAATTGTTACATAATTATCTACATGCTCAGGAACTTTTGCAGGCTCGTCAGTTTCTGCATTGTTTGCAGGTTCCACATCGTTCCATGGTAATTTACATAAACCAACTAAACCAAACCATGTACGGAACATTGGGAAATAATGTAAAGCTTCTGCTTTGTCTTCGAAAGTAGGAATTTGGTTATTTACCATATCCATAAAAATTAACCAAGCTTCGTCGTGTTGTGGACCTTTATTTGTCATAGCAAAACCTCCTTGCTGTGCTAATGATTCTTTTGAAACATACTCAGAATACTCTAAGTTTTTGTTCACCATTCCAATATCATCAAGGAAAGCTCTATCTGCACCATACTTTTCAACAAAAACATCTTTCATTTTGGCAATACCTAAACCGGCTATCTTACCAAAACCTTCACCACGTGCTAATTGATGAATTAATTCAAGTGCTGCTTCTTTAGCACCAAAGTTAAGTTCTAAACCTCCAGTAATTTCTTTGTTAATAATACCGTTTTCGTAACATTCCATAATGAAAGCAACAAGTGTTCCCCATGTAATAGTACAAATACCGTAAGTATCGCAATAAAAGTTTGCTTCAATAATATAATCAGCATCAAAAATACCCCCATTTGAACCTAAACCACCAGCATTTTCGTATTCTGGTCCATCAACAATAACCTCTTGTCCTTTATAAGGTCCTGTTTGCAATTTAAAGTTCTGAACACCTTTAGCACAACTCATTGAACAACCAATCCAACATCCATCAGGAGTACCTTGAGCAAATCGAGATTTCCAAACTTCAGAATGAATTTTATCAATATCTTTATGACTACCATATTTGTAATTATTAACAGGTAATAAGTCATAATCATTCATTATTTCAACAAGGTGAGCTGTTCCTTTAGTTCTCATTTCGCATTGCTCTTCGTCGAGGTCTTTCATCTCTTTATTAAACCTTTTCCCTCTTTCGCGAATAGCGTCAATATCAACAACATTATTTGCATTTCCTTTAACACCAGAAACTTTTGCAACTACAGCTTTAATTTTTTTATCTCTAAAAACAGAACCAATACCACCTCTACCGGCTTGTTTTAAACGAATTTCTTTCTTTTTTGTATCGTAGAAACTTATGTTAAGCATTCCAATTAATGAATTTTCAGCTGCTTTACCTGAAGAAACCACACTAATATTCTTCATATCTTTTTCATCGTCAGCATACATTTCGGTAAGTTGTTCTGCTAACATATGACTATCAACATTCTCTTCAGGAGCTTCGAAAATCTCAACTTTCCCGTTTACACCATCGATAAAGATAATTACATCATTTTCGGCTTTCCCTTGTAATTCAAGAGCATCGAAGCCTGAAAATTTTAAGAACGGACCAAAATAACCACCAACATTACTATCCATAACAAAATCGGTAGGAGAGATAGAAACAATAAGTGATTTTCCTGCACCTGAATATTGTGTAATACCACTTACAGGACCTGGAGTAATAATAACCTCATTTTCAGGATCATTCCACTTTGTATCAGGCTTTGTAGCATCCCATAACATTTTTAGGCCATAACCTTTTCCTCCAATAAATTTCTCTTTCATTAAAGGCGAAACAGCTTTTTCTTCAATCACATTATCAGACACATTTATGTATAAGGTCTTATCCGTAGTACCTTTGTCTAATGGAGTAATATCATACTTATACTCCTTAAGAAGCTTGTGTGCAGCTTTCATCTTTTGAATATCCATATCTATTTTATTTTTAATTTATTTCGATTTTTTAGCATTTCAAAAGTATAAAAATATAGTGTGCTGTAAAAGTATAATATGACTTAAATCAATATGTTATGTTATGCATATCGTAATGACTATTAAGTCTTTTATTACTTATATGAATATGAGAGTATTATAGCATTGAAACTTTGGAAATAATAATTGTAAATTTGTTAAATATTTTAGCATTTAATGAATTCAGAATATGCAGGAACCTATCGAATACTTTTTCGAAAAATATGGAATTGATTTACAGAGTATAAATCAAATTGTTTGTGGTAAAAAATATGTTGCAGTTTTATTAAAAGATGGCAAAGTTGGTGTTTGTGCAACACTCGATAATTATGTAAATATTGATGTTCGCGATTTAAAAATCCCCGATTTAAAAAATATTCAGCATCGAATTGTTTTAAATGCATATTTTAATGCTATTTACAATTATAATAACAAATACGATACAACAATTGATATTTTTGATAAAATTGATTTTAAAAAATATAATAAAATTGTGATGGTTGGTTTTTTTCGTTCATTAGTTGATAAATTCGAAAACGATAACATAGATTTAACAATTTTTGATAAAGCTGTTGAAGATGAGAAGTTAGCTGATATGTCGGAGCAATTAAAAAAAGTTGCTAAAGCAGATGCTTTAATTCTTTCATCAACATCAGTTTTTAATAATACATTTTTAGATTTGATTAATGCAACGAATGAAAACTGTGATATTTATACTTTAGGACCATCAACTATTCTTAATACAGAAATGTTTCAATATCGAAATATTAAGTTTTTGTTTGGTTCTATCTTTGAACTTAATGATGTGAATACGTTAAAAATTATTCAACATGGTGGCGGAACTAAACAGTTTTTACCATTCATGGATAAAGTTTTTTTAAAACCTTAAACTATGAATTTCGAAGAAATCAAATCAAAACTTAAAAACTATACTGTTGGTATAGCAGGAGTTGGTGGATTAGGATCGAATTGTGCTATTGCGCTTGCCAGAGTCGGAGTTGGTAAAATCATCATTTCAGATTTTGACATTGTGTATGAATCAAACCTTAATCGCCAGTATTTCTTTAAAGATCAAATAGGACTAAGAAAAGTTGATGCTTTAAAAGAAAATATTCAAAGAATAAATCCTGAAATTGAAATTATTGACAATTATATTAAACTTAACGAAGATAATATTGTTGAGATTTATAAAGATTGCGATGTAATAGTTGAAGCTTTTGATTTAGCAGAAATGAAAAAGATGCTCATTGAAACTTTATTATCGGAGCTACCCGAAAAACCAATAATAATTGGAATTGGAATGGCGGGATATGGCGATAGTAATTCTATTGATTTTAGACAATCTGAAAATTTATATATTTGCGGCGATGAAAAATCAGAAGTATCTGACGAAAATCCACCATTAGCTCCAAGAGTGGGAATGGTTGCAAATATGCAGGCAAATACTGTTTTAGAAATCTTGTTAAGTAAAAAATAATGAACATCACTCTCAATAATAGACCAGAATCATTTGGTCAAGAACGAATTACTATCTCAGAACTACTTGAAATTAAAAATTTTACTTTCAAAATGCTGGTAATTAAAGTTAATAACAAACTTGTAAAAAAAGATTCTTACGATAGTTCTGTTATCAAGAATGGTGATGATGTTACAGTACTTCATTTAGTAAGCGGAGGATAATATCTAATTAATAATTATGAATGAAGAATTAATAATTCAATTTCAAGTTATTCACATTCTTAAACTTTCAATCATTAACCTTTAACTTTTAACTAATATTTGTTAATACTTTACTCTTAAATTCTTTGGCTTAAAATCTAATTTCTCTTAATATTGCAGCATGAGTACTGTGCTTAAAATATGGAAAAAGATACTTCCCTTTGCTAAGAATAAATTTATTCTTACGATACTCATATTTATTGTTTGGCTTTTATTTTTCGATCGCAACAACTTAATTGACAGAGTTAAGGAGTTAAATCATCTTCGTCAGTTAGAGAAAGATAAAAAATACTACATTGAACGCATTGATAAAGATTCGAAACGATTGGAGCAATTAAAAACAAATAACAAGAATCTTGAGAAATTTGCTCGCGAACAATATTTAATGAAAAAAGATAACGAAGATATTTTTGTTATTGTTGAAGAGGATTAAAATTGTCTTTCCAGGCTTCTGAATATTTCTAAATAACTTTTATAGTTTTTTTCATTCACCACTTTATCTGAAATTAGTTGAAGAAGTTTTTCACTTTCATTCATTAATGCTTGCTTTTCGTAATGATTTTCATGTGCAAAATTTAAGAACTTCAAGACTTTAAATGCATCAAACCAATTAAAGAATCGCTTTGTAAATGTTTTAATATTAGAACTATTCAAATTAATTTCGTTAATAGAAGAAGATATCTCATTCTCTATTAAAAACTCTGAAATACATTTTGGCAAGTTATTTAATAATTGATCTAAACCATGATCATCAATCCTAAACAATTGGTTTACATTAGATAAAAAACTTTTCAATTCTATAAACGAGTCCAAATTATAAGTTAAAAACTCTTCGTTTTTTGATTCAACAATCGATTTGACCATTGGTCCTGTTCCGAACGGAACTCTATCTGACGGTCTAGAAGAGGGGTAAACACAAGTAGTATTTATTTCATAACAATTACCAAGTGGGAAAATCTTATGCAAAAAGTAGAAGTCTTCGCCTGCTTGCTTTCGATTCATTCCACCTTGCTTAACATAAGTATTTGCATTTATTGAAAAACAAGAACCAACCGTATAATATGAATAAGGAAATCCAGTATAATTTAAAGATAGCTTATAATATCGCATATAAAGCTCGTATTGGCTTACTGCATCGTAAATATCAGCTTTAAATTCATTTCCTTCAATTGGGTGCTCAAAATAAGTAGTTACTGCATTTGTTTTGTGGAACTTGTTGAAATGCTTCTCTAATTCCACGAAATAATTAGTTTTTAACTTTGAATCGGCATCAATCGAAACAATAACTCCATTATCTTTATCCAATTTATTAAAGCGAGCTATAGCTTGATCCATTCCAATCTTTCTTGCCAGACCTGCACCTGCAAACTTTTTAGGTAAATCTTTTTCGTGCAGAATAAAAAAACGAAGTGAAGAATCTTCATGCTGAGCAATCCAATTTTTCACCTCGTTAAATGTTTTTATATTTTGATCTAATATTTCTTGTTGTGTATCTTCAGATGAATTAATTACAATTATTACTTCAATTGAAGATTTGATTTTTTCACAATTCCTTATTGAGATAAGAGTTTCAATTAAATTAAACTCATTAAAACATGGAATTACAGCAATAAATTTAAGATCGGGTTGTGGTTTACTTTGAATTTTTACTTGAAAATCCTTTTGTCTTTCAAAATAAAAATCTGCAAAACCCATTTCAAATTATCTTATTCCTTTGTTTTTTCGTACTTTACGTTAAGTCCCTCAAGTACATCACTTGTAATATTCAGGCTCTTATCTGTATATAGAAGTTGTCCACCGAACGAATTACTAAAAATATACTTGTAATTATATTCAGCATTATACTCTTCAAGATACGACATCACTTCATTTAACACCTGACGATACATAACCTGCTCTTCTTCTGATAACTGCCTAGCTAAATTATCTCTGGTAGCATACAATTGCTGTTCTTTTTGAGCAAGTTCCTGTTGTAACATCTGAGCCTTTGTTCTTGTAATTAAGCCTTTGTTCATCTTATCTTGAAAATCACGAACTTCGTTTTCGAATTTCTTTGATTGTATTTGTAACTCAGCTTCTGATTCATTTCTCTTTTGAGTCAATTCATCACTCTTATCGATAAATAAATCGTAATTTCTAATCAAAGTATCAATGTTTACATAAGCAATAGCATAATCTCTGTTAATTTCTACTTCTGCACCATCTTCATTTACTTCTACTTTAGAAGTATTATTCCCGGAAAAATGTAAAAAATAGATTCCCCCAACAGCTATGATCAAAACTATATTTAACCAAAGAGAAAGTTTTTTCATAATTAATTGATTTAATTTTTATTTGTTATTTAAGAAAGCAAATATAATTGAATATACACATACCTAAAAGAAATTTAACTTTTTTTAAGCAAACCTTTATAAATCATTGCAAATGAACTGGGATTAAAGATGCTTTTGGATTAAAAAGCTGGAAAATGAGGTAAGAAAATTAATAAACTAAAAAGCAGGACAAGGAATCCCTTTTCTTTTTTCTCTTTGAGTAACTCCTTGATTGAAAAAGTAATTTAACGATATTTCGTGAGTTCCTCCTGTCAATCCCGTTAATTTTGAGATAGTTAAATCATAACTATAGCCAACACTAACCTGATCTATTTTGAACCCTAACAAAAAAGCCAGAGCATCATTACTGACAAGTTCTTTAAACACTGGTATTCCCCTGTACCAAAGCCCAATTACTAAAGGCATCTGATACCAATACAATCCAAGATCTAACTGTGTATACTTGTCCTGCATTTTAAACAAGAAAGATGGTGAAATACTTTGCCCACTGGCCCAGTTATACCTATCAAAAATTTTAAATTTAGTCCCACCATATATTGAGAATTTAAAAGGGTCTTCGATAACATCTCCAGTTAATGAACGATTTGGTTTTAAAATTCTATCCCAGGTAAATCCCATCCAATAATTTTTATTATATGCTAATACTGAAAATGAAGCATCAATATCAGCCTTTTTTTCTAAAATTTGAAGTTCGCCAGTTCCTGTAGTTATATCGCTTCTTAACTCATCCTCAAAAAGTAAAGCATCAAAATCAATATTCCTTTGAGTATAGAAAAAACTTAAACCCGGACTTACTCTCCATTTATTCCTAAAACTGAACTTATATGAATAGGCAATTCCTATATTGGTTGTAGAAAGATTACTTGCTCCAGCTTGCTCTCTATATACTAATATTCCAACACCACTCTTCAAATGAGGAAAGTAATGATCATAACCTAATGAATAAGTTTGAAATGATTTAGTTAATGCTGGCCACTGATTTCTATAATTTAGTGCGATACGATCGCCGTCAGTCGATCCTGCAAATGAAGGAGCTAAGTATAGCGGACTTGCATAAAATTGCGAAAACTGAGAATCCTGAGAAAACCCTGTTTTAATTAAAAAGAGACTAAAAGTAATTAATATATATAATCGTTTCACAATTATTATTTTCCTCATTTATAGTAATCTCGGTATCCATTTAACGCACTATACCCTCTTAAATTGTAAATTTATAAATATTTTCAGTTCTTACAACTATGTTTAAAATAAATACTATTAACAATTTATTAATTGTACAAACTTATTTTACCAGAGTTATATCACCAGCTAGTTCAAAAGCTCTTCCATTTGTAAACTTACCTTCTGCTTTCCATACATAAACATCAGGCTTTGCTAATTCTCCATTAATCTTACCATCCCAACCAGCATTTAGATCTTTTGTTGTAAAAACTAATTCTCCCCACCTTGTGTAAAGCAGCAATTCGTATTTTATAACTCCCTCAGATACAGGCCTGAATATATCGTTCAAGCCATCACCGTTTGGAGTAAATGCATTCGGGAATGTAATTTCACCTGCTCCTAATATCTCAATTTCCTCTACTTTTAATAATGAATCTACACATCCATTAAAAGTAGTTACTGTTAGTCCAACATCATAAAATCCCAAGTCTGTATAGTTATGTGTTACATCCCGCGATATTGCTGTTTCACCATCCCCAAAATCCCATAAGTATGAACAACCTGAAGTATCATTACATTCAGATAAATTAAAAAATTCAACTCTTGCAACCAAATCGTAATTCAGCATAGATGATCTTGGTGAAACTTCGAAATTGGCAACAGGGTTAGAATATACACGTATGGTTTCATATTCATAGTCTTCACCACCTGTTCCTGTAGCAGTTAATTTAACGTAATAAACTCCGGCTTTTGCAAAATTATGATCAACTATCTGTCCTGTAGCTGTTTCTCCGTCACCAAACTCCCAGAAATACTCATAAGTCTCTGAATAAGAAGATGAAGCAGCCGTGAATATTACATCAAGCCCATCCTGTAAACAACCTTCCGTTTTGTCTGTAATAAAATCTGCGTTTATGTCAGGAGGTAAAATTTCAATAGTTCTTGTAATATCATCAGTACATGCACTGGTCTGGCTATTAACTGTAAGTTTGACATCGTATTCACCCCAATGATCATAAAGATGACTTCCTGGCTCCTTATCGGTTGATGTCTCTCCATCATCAAATTCCCACAAGTAATCAAAAGGACCATTATTTGTTTTATTATCAATATCAGCCTGATTGTCAGGAAATTTTTGTACAATCGGATTAATGTCAAACTCTGCTATAGGTTGTACATATGCCGTAACTGGTTTGTAAATAGTATCCCTACAATCGTACTCCGATCTTGCAACCATCATTATATCATAAATACGATCTGTTGTCCATGTATTTGTGAAAGTATGTACAGGGTCAATATCATTCGATGTTCCATCTCCTCCAAAATCCCAATAAAAATACTGTGCAGGATCAGATGACGGATCAGAATCAAAACTAACTGTTATTGGACTACATCCTGTTTGCGGAGTAACTATAAAGTCAGCAATTACATCTGGGAAAACGTTTAATACTAACGAAGCACTATCGCTACAATCATTTACTGTAGTAACCCAATGTTCAAGAGTGTAATTTTGAACAACATTTACAAGAGTATTTGGATATGTATGCGCCAAACTAGTATTTGTTGTATTTGTACTTCCATCACCAAAACGCCACTCGAATGAATCATATCCATCTGAATCAAAATTATTCATATTAGCGACAAGGTCGGGACATGAAGAAGTATTATCAATCCAAAACTTAGAAAATGGTAAATGATACACCGATACCTGATCTGTAATAGTATCGGAGCAATAATTTGCAGATAAAACAATTTGTTCTATGGTGTAATTCAAATCTGCAGTACGACTCGGATTATAGAAAGTATGAGTTGGGCTATCAGCTCCAGAAGAAGCCCCATCTCCGAAATCCCATATATATGTTGTTGATGGAGGAACCTGAGAGGCATCTGTAAAATCTACATCCAAAGGATTACATCCATTATCAATATCCATAGTAAAACCAGCAGTAACATCTTCAAATACAGTTACAGTATCTATTTTTTCTGATGAACAACCCCAGGCATTCTCTGCGATCAGTTTTACCTGATAATCACGTGTTGCAAGAAAAAGGACATTATCGTATATATGTACAAAATCTGATTTATCTACAGGAGACCCTCCAACAGGAGCTCCATCAATCTGCCACTCATAATTATTTGCTGCATTTCCTATTGACGTATTCAGTACAGTAGTATTAAATGGAGGACAGCCCTCATTATCTGTAATTGAAAAATTTGCAAATACATTTGAATAAACCGTTATATCAAGAGTTGTGTCATGTGTGCAACCATGAGCAGATTCAGCAACTAAATTAACCGTATATAATATATCATTAGTTGTTGTATTTGTGAAAATATGACTAATATCTGGGCTAGCTTTTGTTGAAGCGCCAGATGTACCATCGTTAAAATTCCATGAAAAAAATTCAGCATCGGAAAGCGGATCAGTTTGATTATCAAAAACAACAGTATCAGGAGTACAGCCTGCATATATCCCATCATCTGTATCAAATATTGCCGTTACAGCTGAATGTACTAATATTTCACGTGTCAATGTATCCTGACAACCATTTAGATTTTCTGCGATTAATGTCAGATAAAATGTTTGATCTGTACCTGATGTATTTGTATAAGTTCTATTAATAATCTCAGTATCGTTATTTGACAAATAATCTTCGACACCTGCTCCAGTTGCAGAATTCCAGTACCATCTGTATATTCCTCCCTTTGAATTATTTGAAATTTCCACATCCACAGGAGAACAGCCTTCTGAAACGTTAAGGATATAAGATGCTCTTACGAAAGGATCTACAATTACCGTTGTTGCAGTATTATCATCACATCCCAAAGGAGTTACCACATTTAGCGTTACATCATATGTTTTTTGTGCTGCAGTAAGGTTTTTATATAAATGTGTAGGATCTGTAAGTGGAGAAGATGCTCCATCACCAAAATTCCATACATAATCAACACCTACTAATGAAGCATGCGATATTGTAGATGTAAAACTAATCTCCGTTGAGTCACAAATAGTTTGATCTAAAGGTGTTATAGCATCAATATGAATTTCAGGAAATATCTTCATTTCTATACTATCTCTTGAACTACAACCACTTGTTCCAGTTACTTCAAGAACTAATAAATTTGTATCTGTTTCAAATCCAATATTATTATATGTATATGGCAGTGGATCTTCCAAAATACTTGTTCCTATTCCATCACCATAATCCCAATCCCAATTTGTAATACTATTTCCAATAGACATATTTACAATATTAACCTCAACAGGAGAACAGCCATCAATAGTATCTACATAAAAGTCTGCATATGCCCTATACATATTTATGGTATTTGACGTATCGTCAAAACAACCATAAATCGATTCAGCATGCAGATTAAAAGTATAAACAGTGTCATCCTGAAAAATATTTTTATAAATATGATCTACTGATGCTGCAGCTGAATTTGAGTTAGTACCGTCACCAAATGACCATATAATATCTGTAGTGGTATGAACACCAAAATTAGACAAATTATTAAATGTTAATGTATCAGTATTACATTCACTGTATGGGTCAATCGTATAATTTGCTCTTATTTCGGGATAAACTATTACAGTATCATCCCATATTTTTATACATCCTTCATCATTATAAACAAATAATTCAACGGTATTTGTATCAACATTAACTCCAATATTAGTATAAGTATGCAGAATAGCACCAAAAGTAGCAGCTTTCAATGTATCACCGTCACCGTACACTAATGCTATAGAATCTTCAAAAACAGAATTATTAGTAAATGTTACATCAAGCGGTGAACATCCTTCATAATTATCAAGTGTAAAACCAGCCTCAAGATATGGATGCAACAGTATATTCATATTCATTGTATCTCTACAAAAGAACTGAGATCTGACAACCAACTCGGCATCATAAATTGTATCAGAATTCATGATATTTGTATACAAATTAGATGGACTTGTATCTGTACTTGATACACCATCTCCAAATTTCCAATAATAAAAATCTTCGTTGGAGGAATTATTAACAAAATCAACAAAATGTGGACTACAACCAATTGTATCATCAAGATTGGTTAATGTAAAATTTGCAACAATATCAGGATATACAATAATTGATGCATGAGCTGTATCAACGCAGTCATTTGAATTTTTAACCAATAATCGAATCTGAAAATCCTGAATAGAATCAGGATCGGCTTCATTTGTTGTATTAATAAAAGTATGTATAAAAGTAGTATCAGTATCGTAATTATTATTATCACCAAACAATATTGTATCTCTATCCTGAAAAACACCTATGCTTGAAAAATTAAAATCCCAGTAACGTTCATTAATTTGTGTCGATGTTTCATGAAATTCTATTTCTAATGGAGAACAACCATTCCCCAAATTAACAGAAAACTGTGCCTCAACGTTAGGAAATTTTGTAACAGTTACATAAGCTGTGTCAGTTAATCCACATGCTCCACTAACTTCGACACCGAATATTGTTGAAGTTCCTGCAGGAGGATCTGCAATTGGTCTGGCAATAGACGGATCACTTAAATAATTGGCTGGCCACCAGTCGAATGTAGTACCGCCTGAAGAATACAACTGAATTTGTTCATAACTACAAGCTCTGATCTCACCGGACCCACTACCAGTTGCTTCAGCATTTACCTTTAGTTCGTTAAAATCAGAAAAATAGCCAAATCGACATCCTGAAGATGGTCCTCCATTAATAACACCAAGATGAAACACATCTTCAGTATTTTGCACCAATGTTGAAACATTAATTGGAATATCTGCAGTAGCAATATTAGCAGATCGCCACACTCTCCAAGAAGTTCCAGGAATAAGTGTAAAATCATTAGGACCAAAAAACACACCATTAGGAAGATCTCCACCGTCTACATCCTGCAAGACGCCATTAATATAAAATTCTTCTTGTGCTCCATCCCATACCATTAAATTAATTAGAAAAGCTTCACTAGTAGAACGTGTAATCGCAACCTCTGTTGAACCAGTACATTTATCTGTGGGTGGTAAAATTGCTCCACCTACTTCACATCCCCAACCAGAAACATGCAATACGCTAATTTTCTTATCTCCAGCTACATGAACAAATGGATTACCTGAAGCCCAAAACTCATGCATATAAGTTTCTCCCTCATCAATATTTGCAACCCATACACCATCAATTGAGATATCAGTATTATCTTCTGTTGCAACCACATATACATTTTCAGGTGCAGAAGTTAAACCACCTCTCATTGCAATATATTCCAATCCCAAAATATCCAGAGGAACCATCTGATCACCAATCAAGTCATAACAACCTCCAGTCCATCCATCAACACAATAATATCTTACCGAGTCGTCTTTCTTTGTAATTGCAATATCCTTATCTGATGTCACTCTGACTCCACCAAGATGATCCTGTGCTGCACGTCCAAAAAAATCATTTGCATATTTTGTTAAATTACATGTTGGAAGACCCGATCCTGTTGGTACATTTGTATTCCATTGCGGCACTAATGAAAGTGTTTGTCCTTTATCGAGATTCACATTAAAAATTCCTACACCATAACCATAAAAGTCCTGTCCCTGAGTTGATTCAAATGTAACCCAGGTATTATCTTCAGTTGCAACTATTTCCAGTGCAGAATACGCCGGAGCACTCCACCCGCTTCCCGACATATTATAACCATTATTCTGAAATACTCCATAGAATTCAGTCCCTAAAGCATTATTACCTTTCAATGGAAAAATATCACAATTATTTGTTCTGCTAACTTCATAATAAACTGTCACAGGGTTAGTAGACTCAATATATATTCCCTTATTACTTTTACCAGGAACTCCATCTAAAAAATCATAAAAGTGCTCCACCTCAGGTTGTAGACCTAAAGCAGTTAAATCGATTGTAATTGTTGAATTTGCAGCAATACTATAATTTAGCGTTGGGAAATTTGTTGTATTCTGTGGCATAGTAATTTCCACATCAGCCGGCAGAGTTGCTGTAGTAATTCTAAATAAAACAGGTGCATCGCCATGTGAAACACTCACTTCAGGTGCCACAAACCAAAATTCGGTATCTGTTTGCCCAAATACACAAATATTTAGGGCTAATGCTACTATTAAAAATAAAAATCTTTTCATTTATTTGTATGATTTGAAAAGTAAATATATCCTTTTTATAAACAATTTTCTTAAATTTACGTAAGAAAAAATGGCGTTTATGGAAAAGTATACGAAAAACGCAACCTAAGGTTTTAGAGATTTTTAATTAATAATGAACATCATGAAATTATTATCTTTTACTATACTGGCAATACTTTTAAACATAGCAGTCTATTCACAAACTGTAGTTTTTAGTGAAAATTTTGAAAGTATAACCCCGCCTGACCTACCATCGGGATGGACTCAGGAAAAAGTAGTGGGCTTGGTTCTTGTTGAATGGGAAACACTTTCAGGTGGGCATTCAGGTAATCCAGCTTCAGCTTCAGAGGGTAGCTATAACGCCATTTTCCAATATCAAAGTAGTAATGGTGAAGCAACTAAATTAATTTCTCCTGTAATTGACCTTTCCGAGGTTTCAAAACCAGAGTTACGATTTGACCATGCACAGGACATTTGGTTTGCCGGTGAAGAAGATTGGGATCAATTAAGGGTATATTATAAAAGAGGAGCAGATAGTGCATGGGTAATGCTCGAAGAATATTTATATCCGGTTGAGGACTGGGAAGAAAGAGCAATATTATTACCTGACAGCAGTCTTTGTTCTACTTACTACATTGCTTTTGAAGGAATTACTGGTTACGGGCATGGTGTTGTAATAGATGATATTCAAATAGTTGAAACAGGTGTTATACCTTTATATATAGAATCAGTTAGTATAAAACAAGCACAATCAGGTTTTATTCCCACGGGAACAGATAATAATCCGGTTATAAGAATTGAAATTAATGTTCAGGGAAATGATGGTGTTTTAACTCTTGATTCTATAGCATTTGAATCAAATAATACTTCAGATAGTGATATTAGTACAAATGGTGTCAAAATTTTTGCTACTAATGACACAATTTTTGATGCATATACACAATTAGGCTCAGGTAATTTTTCTGCAGGAAAAATAACTTTTGACAACCTAAATCATACTCTTAACCGCGGTTTAACAACTGTTTGGCTTACTTATGATATTAAAACAGATGTATCTCACGAATTGCATGGAAATGTTGCAGATGCATTAATAAGGGAATCAGCAATAAAAATAAACAATTCGTATTACCCATTTCTTGATCAATCTCCAAATGGGTCAAGAGAAATATATGAAACTGTATTCTTTGATGACTTTGAAACGGATAAGGGTTGGAGATTAAAAGGTGATTTTGTAAGAGGAACTCCACAAGGATTAAAAGGTGACCTTTACGGAAGTCCTGATCCTGAAGAAGCATTCTCAGGATCAAATGTAATTGGGAATGATCTTGCTGGCGATGGAAATTATGCAAATAGCGTAGTAGATACTGCTAATGTAGCGCAGTTACCAACTTTTAATTTTAAGTATTATAAAGATATTCAGTTAACGTTTTATCGATGGCTAAATGTCGAGTCCTATATTTTTGATAGAGCCAAAATACTTGTTAATAATGATACTGATACTATATGGGATGAAGTTTGGGGAAATCCCACATTGGCAATTTTAAATGAAAATATCTGGAATTATCATACCTACGATTTATCACCTTATTTTGAAAGAGAACCTCTATCTAAACTAAAATTTACATTAGGACCAACAAATTCTACAAAGAACTATTCAGGATGGAACATCGATGATGTTATTATTGTTGGTGATTTCATTTCTAAAGATGTTGGAATTACTGAATGGATTGCTCCGCTTGATGGTTGTGGACATACTGATGAAGAATATGTGAATATTAAAATTCAGAATTATGCAGGAGAAATATTAAACGATCCTTTACCCGTTAGCTATTCGTTTGATGGTGGTGAAACTATAGCGTATGACACTATAACAAATCCCAATATTGCAATTGACGGCTTTTTAATTTATCAAATTGATAAACCTATAGACCTTTCTACTCCAGGCTGGTACAATAATGTATATGCCAGAACACATTTGCCTGGAGATGAGGATAATACAAACAACAGGATAGATATATCAATATTTATTACACCAACTTATGGTTTGCCTTACTACGAAGATTTTGAAACAAATTACGGATACTATCTTTCAGGAGGTATAAACTCAACATGGGAGTACGGTACACCAGCAGCAACATTAATTGATGCGGCTGCTTCGGGGACAAAAGCATGGGTAACAAATTTAACAGGTGAGTATGATACAAATGATTCATCATATCTTGAAAGTCCGTGTTTTAACTTTTCAGGTTCTGATTCAATTATATTTGAATTTAAATGTAAAGGTATATCAGAAGATAAAACAGATGGATTGTCGTTATTATACTCATTGGATGAAGGTGAAACCTGGGATCTGGTTCCGGACGATGGAGATTTTTACTGGAACTGGTACACCGAAGCAAATATCAGTGACCTGGAGTTACCTGGAATTGACACCACAAATGGAGAATGGCTTACTTTCAGACAGATTCTTCCACTGGCAGTTACCAACCAAAGCAGTGTTAAATTTAAGTTTGTTTTTGAAAGTAATGATAACACAAATGATGAAGGATTTGGTATTGATGATATCCGAATTTATGACGCACCTGATGATGTTGGAATCAGTACAATTTCGGAACCGGTTACAGCATGTGAAATAGGAGCAAATACACTGGTGAAAGTATTTGTTGAGAATTACGGAATAACTACTATTCCAACAGATACAAAAATTCCTTTAACTCTAAAATTCAACTCCGATATTATTAATGATACTTTAACGCTGGCAAGCGATTTATTATCCGGCAACAATATTCTTTTTACATTCGGAACAAATGTGGATATGTCATATGCCGGTGATTTCGATTTCACGGTTTATACAAAATTTGAAAGTGACACTTATTTCTATAATGAAACAGTGAGTAATGATACAATTTATGATACAATTTCTGTAACAGGAATGCCAAATTACAATCCATTTAACGATCAGATGGGTGATGCTGCTCCTATTGACACTTTTTTGGTTGCAGGAGAAGGATTCACAACATACACCTGGGGTGATAGTATACCAAATGATTTAGCTCCTAATGATACTTTATTCGTTCAGTATCCTGGATGGTATGAAGTAACTGTAGAAAATGGTGTTGGTTGTACTTCCCATGATTCTGTTGAAGTTGTGTCTTCTTTAATCGATATGAAAATGGATAGTTTGTTTACTGTCAGAGCGGATTCATGTGAAAGAAACGAATTAACTGAATTAATAGTTCGGATTACACACAATAGTTTAAGTGACCTTACTCCCCTTGATACAATATGGATGGCTTATCAGATTAATGAAAACACTGTTGTAGAAGACACTTTAATTCTTACTGAAGATTTTGTTATTGGAACAACAGAACTGTTTACTTATACAGAAAAGTGCGATCTGCGTACTCCAGGAATTTATAATGTAAAAGTATTTACCAATGTTTTAAAAGATCTGGATCATAGTGACGATACGCTAACCAGAATATTTAACACCAACGGATACGTAGAAATTGACCTGAATTATGATACTGCATATTCATCACAGGCAGATACCTTAGATTTAGTTGCCACAGCAGGCTATTTGAATTATACATGGAACACAGCAGAAACTAATGATTCTATTAAACCACCAAACAATTTAAGTAACTGGTTTTATGTAACGGTAACAGATAATTTTGCATGTGGGAGCGATTCTGATTCCGTTTTTGTTCAAACATATGATTTTGGAATTAACAGTGTTATAAATCCTGTAAGTGACTGTGGACATACAACCACTGAACCAATACAGGTGTCAATTCATAATTATAGTGGCAATACATATTTAACAGGTACAAAAATTCCTTTCAGATTTGATTTTAATGGCGCTGGATGGATAAATGACACTGCTACTCTTGTAAGTGATTTGGGATCCGGTATTGACAGGACACTGACGTTAACAAATACTGTAAATCCGAATATAGACGGAAGTTATTCATTTATTATAGAAGTTGACTCAGATCAAGACGCCAATTCATTAAACGATAGTTTCGATGGAGCATTCGAAACATACGGTTATCCTGAAGTTACGCTGCCCTATGACACTATTTACACAGCTCAGGCAGATACGGTAGTTTTAATAGCCCAAAGTGGTTTTGCTACTTATAACTGGAGTAACGGAACGAGCAACGACACTCTTAATATAGCAAGAAAAGACTCTGAAAAATATGTTGTTACAGCTGAAGACAATTATGGTTGTATTACCAGTAAAGATTCAACTCAGATTATTACTTATAATTTGAGTTTAAGTACTATGGTAAGTCCTAAAATCGGATGTTCTCATACTGCTACTGAAGCTGTTTTAATTACTGTCAAAAACTCAGGATACGATACCTTAAAAACAGGTGCTGTTATTCCGGTTGCCTATATCATGAATGAAGGATCGGTTATTAATGAAAACTTTGTATTGGGATCAGATCTCAGACCATCTGAAACTGCAAATTATGAATTTGTAACAACTGAAGACTTATCTGCAATTAGTACTTATAAATTTAAAGTTTATACTGATTTTGAATTTGATGTTTACAGAGCAAACGATACTTTGGTTGATGCAATTAAAACTTTTGGTTATCCTTCAACAGAAATTGGTACAGATATTTACACAACACAACCAGATACAGTTGAGTTAGTTGCAGAACAAGGGTTTTATGGCTATTTCTGGAATACCGGGATACAAAATGACACATTAATAGTAACTTATCCGGCAACAAAATTATACAGAATTACTGTAAGTGATTTAAATGGATGTACTGCCAGTGATGAATTAACTGTTTACACTTATAATATTACTACAGATTCATTAATAAATCCTCCACATCCATATGAAACCTGTGATGCTTTAAGCGATGAACCTATTATAATTCAGTATATTAACAGCAGTAAGGATACTTTATTAGTAGGTGAATCAATTAGTTTTAGTTATTCTATAAATTCTGGTAGTGCAGTTAATGGATCACATGTTCTTACCGAGATTCTTTACCCTGATAGCACAGGAGAGTTCGAGTTTACTCAAACAGCTGACTTATTAGAAAGTATTACATATGAATTTAATATTGTTTCGAGAAAAACAACTAATGATGCAGATACAGATGATGCTTTAATTAAGGATGTTAATATAAATGCACCTATCGTAGACTTAGGTTCTGATACTGTATACTTTACCACTAATGTTGAACTTGAGCCTACAGACTCATATATAAGTTATTCGTGGTCTACTGGAGAAACAACTCCTTCAATTGTTGTAAATGAAAGTGGTACGTATAAGGTTACTGTTGTTAATGCAGAGGGATGTACCGGTTTTGGTCAGATTGAAGCTGTTAATACTACAGGTATTGATAATATTGTACAGGGAGAAGATTACAAAATAACATACTTCCCTAATCCTGCTACAGAGAAGCTGAACCTTGTATTCGAAAATAAAAAGTCTACAGATGTTATTATTGAAATTATCAATATCAATGGTGGAATTATATACAATAACAAGCTTTCAGATGTGTTGAATGAAGTGAAGCAAATTGATGTAAATCCATTTACTTCGGGAGTATACTTTATTCGATTCAGAATAGATGATGAATATTATTTGAAGAAGCTCATAATACAATAATATACTAAAAAGAAAGCCGGATAATTCCGGCTTTCTTTTTATGAAATAATTATTTCGTTTAAATCACTTTTGGGAACATGATGAACCTGATTTTCATCACGGTAATATTTAATATCATTATTCAGAGCTTCTTCAATTACTATTTCTTCTTTTGGCTTACCCAACGCAATAACTAATAGAACCTCAAAATGATCTTCTATATTTAAAAGCTCTTTCAATTTCTCTCTTTTTATTGAAGCAAAGATACAGCCTCCAAGACCTTTTTCTACTGCACCTAAAAGCATACTTTGAGAAACAATTCCATGATCACAGAAGTAATTTTTTGTTAAGCGTGAATCACCTAAAATAACAATGTATCCGGCAGGCTTTTCTCCTTCTTCGGGTCCATTCCAATCCTTTAAATATCCAGCCCATGCTAAAGTTGAAAATATTTTTGCATTGGTTTCATCATCGGCAGATAAAAAATATTTTAGGGGTTGTAAATTTTTTCCAGAAGGCGAAAGTCTTGCTAATTCTACCAGTTCTTTTAAATCATTAATCGATATTTTAGAATCCTGATAAAACCTTCTGTAGCTTCGGTTTTTTAATATTAAATCTTTAATCATAATCTTAGTATTTTTCGAAAAGGTACAAAAAAAAGATGGTCACTCAATTTGACCATCTTTTTATTAAAGGGTTTAAGTTTTTAATAGTTTGTTTGCTCAATTTCGAAATAAGCTTCAGGGTGAGCACAAACAGGGCAGTTTTTTAAGGCTTTTGTACTTTCATGAACATGTCCACACTTACGACAAACCCATCGAACTTTCTCTTCGCGCTCGAAAACTTTACCATTTTCAATGTTTTCAATTAATTTACGGTATCTTGCTTCGTGTTCAGCTTCAATTTTAGCAATTAATTTATATGCTATTGCAATCTTCTTGAAACCTTCTTCTTCAGCAATTCTTGCAAACTCTGGATAAAGATCTGTCCATTCTTCATTTTCACCATCAGCTGCAGCTTTTAAATTTTCAGCAGTAGTTCCTATAACTCCTGCCGGATATGATGCTGTAATTTCAACCATACCACCTTCAAGAAATTTGAAAAAAGTTTTAGCGTGCTGTTGCTCCTGCATTGCTGTTTCGTTAAAGAATTCAGCAATTTGCTCGTAGCCTTCTTTTTTAGCCACTTTTGCAAAAAACTCATATCTGTTTTTCGCCTGTGATTCTCCAGCAAACGATTTTAATAAATTTTGTTCTGTACGTGTTCCTTTTAAAGAGCTCATAATCTATTGTTTAATTGTAATTATTAAAATATTCAAATTGAATTCGAAGATATAAAAATCAGCACGTATAAAAAGGTAATTAACTACCTAATTAATCAATTTAAAATGATTTTAAATACGCATAGCTAATATCGTAAAGAAATAACTTCCCAGTCAATAATAGTCCAGAAGCCTGAAATATAATCAGGACGTTTATTCTGGTAATCGAGATAATAAGCATGCTCCCATACATCGCAGGTTAAAATGGGTATTAATCCTTCTGTTAATGGATTTTCTGCATTTGTAGATTGCACAATATCCAGGCTTCCATTTGGTTTTTTTACCAGCCATGTCCAGCCTGATCCAAATAGGGTTTTTGCAGCATTTGAGAATTTCTCTTTAAACTCATCAAAAGAACCAAAGCTTGAATTAATAGCAATTAAAAGCTCGCCTCTTAACTTCTCAATTTTATTTTTTCCAAACTGATCAAAATAAAATGTGTGATTCCAGACTTGAGCAGCATTATTAAAGATTCCACCTTTTGCTTTCAAAATAATATCAATGATTTCCATTTCTTCAAATTCGGTCCCTTTTGTCAGGTTGTTTAAATTATTAACATAGGCCGCATGATGCTTGTCGTGATGAAACTCAAGAGTTTGTTTTGAAATTACGGGTACCAGTGCATCGTATTCATAAGGCAATTTAGGTAATTCGAAAGGCATAATTTTATATTTTAAGTTTAAGATTAATTCGTTAAACAAATTTAAACAATATAAAATTAATGACTAAAAAAAGCCGGAGAATTACTCTCCGACTTTTGAAACCTAAATTACAACTAAATCTACCTGTCGGCAGACAGATAACTAAACAAAACTTTTAGCAACTTGATCCCAATCAACTACATTCCAAAAGGCATCAATATATTCCGGTCTTTTATTCTGATATTTAAGATAATATGCATGTTCCCAGACATCAAGACCTAATATTGGAGCTCCTTTTACTTCTGCTAAATCCATTAACGGATTGTCCTGATTTGGTGTTGATGTAACAACAAGTTTACCTCCCTGATTCACCAGCCATGCCCATCCTGAACCAAATCTGGTAGCCGCTGCTTTATTAAATAATTCTTTAAATACTGAAAAAGAACCAAAATCTTTATTAATTGCATTTAATAAATCACCATTTGGTTCACCTCCGCCATTTGGCGACATAATTTCCCAGAATAATTTGTGATTGTAAAAACCACCTCCATTATTTCTTACTGCAACTGATTGCTTCGATATATTCTTTAAGATATCTTCAATAGATAAATTATCTAACTCTGTATCTTTAATTGCATTATTTAAATTATTAGTATATCCTGCATGATGTTTTGTATGATGGATTTCCATTGTACGCGCATCAATGTTAGGTTCTAATGCATTATAATCGTATGATAATTGTGGTAATTCAAAAGCCATAATCTTAATTTATTTTAAAAGTTAAACATTTTTATTTAGATTCATTCTAATTAATTTATCTTTATAACAAAGAACATATCCAATTGTTTACTATATTTTAAAAAATTATTTTCGCACTATAAATACAGCGATTTGAACAGAAGAATACTAAATATTGCCATCCCAAACATCATTAGCAACATTACTGTTCCTTTGCTTGGAATAGTGGATTTAGCACTGGTCGGACATCTTGATTCAAAAGTTTACATTGGAGCTATTGCTCTTGGCGGCATGATTTTTAATTTTATTTATTGGGGGTTTAGCTTTCTAAGAATGGGAACCGGTGGTTTCGCTGCACAATCATATGGTAAAAAAGATTTTCGTGAAAGCTTTTATATTCTTTACAGAGCTCTTTTTGTAGGTTTTATTGGTGCTTTTTTTTTACTTATAATTCAAAAACCTATTGAGTTATTTAGCTTCTTTATAATTAATGGTAGTGATGAAGTAGAATTTTTTGCTCGTCAATATTTCTATATAAGAATTTGGGCTGCTCCAGCCACAATAGCTCTTTATTCTATTACAGGATGGTATATTGGAATGCAAAATGCCAAAATCCCGATGATTATTGCTATCACTGTTAATCTGTTAAATGTTGGTTTCAATGTTTTATTCATTAAAGTATTCGGGATGAAATCGGATGGAGTTGCACTTGGCACTGTGCTTGCTCAATATTTCGGATTATTTGTAGCTCTATTGTTTTTATCAAAACACTCCTTACGATTAAGATTATATCTTAATGTGAAAGAGATTCTGCAAAAAAAAGCTCTTAAGAGATTCTTCCATGTTAATAAAGATATTTTTATCCGTACCATGAGTTTAGTTTTTGCTTTATCTTTTTTCACAGCAAAATCTGCCAAATACGGAGATACTTTACTTGCTGTAAATACTTTACTACTTCAGTTTTTTATGATTTATGCACACGTTATTGATGGGTTTGCATTTGCAGGTGAAGCCTTAGCGGGCAAATATTTCGGTGCAGGAAATAAAACAAACCTTATAAAAGCAACTAAACTCCTGTTTTATTGGGGCTTATTAATGGCAGGCATCTTTACCGTTGCGTACTACTTTGGAGATAATTTGCTATTAAAAATCTTAACTGATAATTCAGAAATAATTCAGGAAATTAAACCATATTTATTTTGGATTTACTTAATTCCTATTGTCACATTCGGAGCATTTATTTGGGATGGGATTTTTATCGGAGTAACCGCATCGGCAAGCATGCGAAATGCAATGTTGATTTCAACTTTCTTAGTTTTTCTACCTTCATACTTTTTGTTTTATTATTATTTAGGCAATCATGGTTTATGGGCTTCCTTTATAGTTTTCATGATCGCCAGATTTGTAACTCTAAGTATTTATGCTCCTAATGCAATATTCAGAAGAATTTAGAATATTTTAAAGTTTTTATTACTTTTATATTCTTATAAAAGTATCCTTATTATGAAAACAATTTCTTTAACTTTCTTAACTTTTATCGTACTTTCTTTTTATAGTTCTGAGACAAATGCCCAGTTAAAAGACTCTATAAAATATGACATGGTAAATCCAATAATAACAAATCCACCTGAAGTATTAAACTTGAATCCTTTTTACAAAAAATATATTATTGCAAACGGAATTCATATAATTTCTTCGCAAAAAGTGCCTGATGAGGCTATATATGCCGCATACAAAACTATTTTATTTATGACAAATGGATTGCCAAAAGACATTTTAAATGAATTAATAATTCACAATACAAAAGTAGCCATAATGGCCAGGTATGAGGGAACCACAGATATTCCTGAGCACACTTTTCTTTCAAACGACACTACTTTAAATTGGGATGTTAGAGCAAGAGGTTTAGGAGGAACAGTTGATCTACCTTTAACATCATGTGCCGAAGAAAATCTCTTATGCTACCAAATTGATAAATACCATGCTGAAGATATATTAATTCATGAATTTGCACACACTATTCATGGAGTAGGAATCTTACCCTTAAATGAGAAGTTTAATGAGCAATTGCAAGAATTACTTGATAAGGCAATTTCACAAGGGAAATATGAGAACACATATGCAGCAACAAATCTTTGGGAATATTGGGCTGAAGGAGTTCAAAATTGGTTTAATGTAAACGCTGAAGTACCGGAACCTGATGGTAAACATAATGAAATAAATACAAGAGAAGAGATGAAAGATTATGATCCTGCTTTATACGAATTAATTAGCAACTATTTTCCTGAAGTAGAATCAAGTCCTTCTTGCCATGCAAAAGAAAATAAATATGTTATCAACTAACTTAATAATTTTATAATAAGCAATCTGCATTCATGAATGGTTAAAGTATCAAATTTAAAGAAACGAAAATAACCTTTTTTCAATTAGACATATAAAAGTACGAAATCGGTTTTACTGTACCTCCTGAATTAGTATGTTGTTGTCATATTTTCATCAACACAAATAATAAAGTCGGCTTTACCTTTGTTTTCTTTCGTTAACTGTGAAACATTTGCTTGCGAAACAGTAGAAATAGTTAAATAAATTAAATTAGGTTTGTCCTTTTTTAAATACCACAAAATTCCTTCGTAATTATCGGAATGATAAGCCCCATTATAGTGAATGAATTTATTTCCTACTACGTAATTTTTAGAAATAAAATAAGCCATAGTTGCATCTTTAATTGCTTGTGCTTTGGGGAAGTTTTCTCCACCATGACCTCCCATCATTGTTAGCATATTTTTATAGCAAGGCAATTCAGGATCATATTCGATTGGTAAAGGTACAATCCATTCTTTCTCTAATTCAGTTAATGAATCTAAAGCTTCAAATCCATTTTTAAAAACCATACTTGCATACATTCTCGGTATATTTGTAGCTATAAATTTTTGCCCGTTGTTTTTTGCCATATCAACCAAAGGAGCATAATCCGTTTTATAGTTGGTCCATAAGCGTGCCAAAGAATCAAGCGCCTTATTATCTATACTATCCCTCAAGTAAAGGTTTAGTTCATCCTGATTATCGGCTTCAAACATTTCAGCGCCAAAAGTTAGATTTCCGTTTTTCACCAAATCAAGGCTTACTTCATATTGCAGCCAATGTGCAATCGGACTGTTATGTAATTCACCAAAAAGAATAATATCTGCTTCTTTAACAGATTTCATCATTTTCTGATAATTAACTTTCTTCCCTTTTGAATTAAATATTTGATAAGCATTTTTGTTTTGGGAATAAGCGGTAATTATAATTATTTGCAAGATAAAAATTAAGTAAGTCTTTTTCATGGTATCTAATTTTACATTACGAATAATATTATAAAACTAATAGTGCACATTACCATAATGATTATGCGGAAATATTAAGAATTATTCCAACAGTCGGAATAGTTTCTATTTTAATTTTTGGTTCAGCCTGCAAATGCTTTCTTAACTTTGAAACAAACACATCAAGGCTACGACCAATAAAATAATCGGTTTCACCCCAAACAGCTTCCATTATTTCTTCGCGTGGCACGATATTGTTTTTTGATTTTGCCAGAATGGCAAGTACTTTACTTTCTTTTGATGTTAATCTTTTCGACTCATCCTTATACTTAAGCTCCTGATTCTGAACATCAAAAGTGTATTTACCAAGTTTGTAAATCAATTTATTTTCTTTCGATTCTTCAGGATTAACTCTGTTAAGAATAGATTGTATACGAAATAGCAATTCATCTTCATCGAATGGTTTTGTAACATAATCATCAATGCCAATTCCAAAACCTTTCAATTTGTCTTCTTTCATGGAGCGCGCTGTAAGAAAAATTACAGGCACCTTTTTATTCAACTTTCTTATTTCTTCAGCAAGTGTAAAACCATCCATTTTTGGTAGCATTACATCAAGAATACAGAAATCAAATAAAGAAGATGTAAATCCATTTAATGCAGAAACTCCATCACGATAGAGTTTTACAAAAAACCCGTTAGACTCAAGAAATTCAAGTAACAAAAAACCAAGATTTGTATCATCCTCTACAAGTAATATTTTTATTTTTTGCTCTTCCATTATTTACAATTCATTGCAAAAAGGTAACTGAATAATAAACCGTGTTCCTTTCCCAATCTTACTTTTAACTTCAATTTTCCCGTTTGTGGATTCTATAATAGCTTTAACAGTTGACAAGCCAATGCCAAATCCTTTAACATTATGCAAATCTCCTGTTGGAACACGGAAATATTTTTCAAAAATCTGATTCATATATTCCTGCTGAATCCCAATTCCATTATCCTCTATTTCAATTATAATAAAATCATTTTTATTATAAGTTCTTATTTTAATTTCAGGAGCTTTATCACAATATTTTATAGCATTGTCAATCAAGTTAGAAATAGCGACCTGAAATTGTTCTGAATCAGTATTTACATTACAACGATCCGATTGTTTATGATATTCAACACTTCCCTTAAGTTCCTGTAACTGTACCTGATATGAATCTACAGTACTCTTTATTATAGTGCAAACATCCGTTTTGAAACATTCTGTAGAGTTTCCATTTTCAATGCGTGCAATATCGAGCAATCCTTCTACTCTGTTTTTTAGTCTCTTTTGTTCCGATTTAATAATTTGCGCATACTGACTTAGTTTTTCATCCTCGATTACTTTCCCGCTTTTTGATATCATACTATTAGCCAGTGCAATATTCGTTATTGGCGTTTTAAACTCATGTGTTATGTTATTAATAAAATCGCGTGTACTACGATACAACATTTTTTCACGTCGGTAATATTTTAATATCAATAAGAATGAAATACTTATTAGAATAATTAGTACTATAGAACTAATAAACATTATACCAATCTGTGCTGCAATAAATTCACTTTTCTGTGGAAATTTAATTTTCAGTTCAACACCATTTTGTAGAAATACACTTTCCAATTGGTCAGAAAAATAAGTCTTTTTACAAGCCTTGAAATCAGCATCTTTTTTTGTGTCTACAATATCGAATTCATATCCTGTATTCAGATTATAATAATCAAGCGCAGTATTTACAATAGAATCTACCTTACTCCATTCTATCTGATTATACATTGTAGTATAGCATGAAGCTTTATCTCCCTTACTCATACAACTTGCTACTTCGCTGCAAATAGACTCATCGTCGGAAAGTTGCTCAACTATTTTACTCATTGCCATTTTTACACTGTGACTAAATTGCTTTTCCTGAATATTAGCTGCATTAACAATCCACGAGATCTGAATTGCTACAAGAGCAACCAGGCTTATGAATGTAACAACAATTAAACTGATCTGTAGTTTATTCTTTTTCACAATACAAATTTAACCAGAAAATGTATGACTTATACTATTTTAACATCGCGTTAACACGAATTAACTTCGGTATAACTTAAACCTAAACTTGCTATAAGTATTTTTGTTACAGATTAATTATTTAAAAAAATTGTTATGAAAAAATTAGTAGTAGTATTATCAGGAATAGCATTTATTACTCTTTTAACTTTGTCAGTTAATGCTCAGGATCCACAGAAAAAAGCTACGGAGACAAAAGCGAAAACAGAAAAGTGTGATAAAGAAAAATCTAAATGTTGCCCAAAATCTTGTGATAAAAAAGCAGAAGCAACAAAAAAGACTGAAGAAAAAAAGAAAGAAAAGAAGTAATTCTTTTAGTTGTAAATAGGTTAATAAATCAGAGCCGGCTTTTAAGTCGGCTTTTTTTTTAATATCCGGCAAATAAATTAACTTGCATTAAAGAACTTTACAAATACCATAGAGGTTGCATCTGGACCATTCTTTATGTAACTTTATGCATAAATAATTTAATAACAAACTCCTTTGAACAATCAGAATAAGTCTCTTAAGAACTCACTCAAGGAAGAATCAGGACGATTGTTCATGATCAGTTTTGGAGTTTTTCTTTTTATCCTGTTTTTTCAGCCTTTTCCTCTTGAGATGCTAAACTACAACGATCGTTTATTGTACGTTGCAGGATTTGGAGGAATTACTTTTTTATCGGCTTGTATTATTCTAATTGTGATGCCATTATCGAATGCAAAATGGTTTAAAACAAGTGATTGGGAAAGTGGACCACCTTTTATATTAAGCACCTTTCAACTTTTGATTAATGCGACAGCTTTTGGTTTTTATATCAGATTTGTAGGTAAAAGTCCATTATCACTTTATATTATGTTTAAAGTGGGTTTAGTTTGTCTTTTACCTGTTTTAATTTTAGTAATTCTTTATAAAAACAAATCCTTGGAACGCGTAATTGTGTTTTTACAAAAACAAAATAAAAGCTACATTACAAAAATAAGGGAAATCGAAGAGAACGGAGGAGACAAAGAGATAACTATCTATTCAGGGAATAAAGCCGAAAAGTTAAGTTTAAAATATAAAGATATTATTTTCATAAAATCTGCCGATAATTACATTGAAGTTCATTACCTCGAGAATGAATCAGTTGAAAAGAAACTAATTAGAAATACCCTTAAAGATATTGAGTCACAATTTAATCATCATAGTAATTTTATACGTTGTCATCGTACCAGTGTTGTGAATATTGCATTTGCTGAGAAATTAACACGAGACTACAGCGGCTACAACTTAATTATGAGCAAGTTGCAGGGCAACATCCCTGTTTCAAGACAATATCTGATAATAGTTAAAGAAGCTCTTTCTAACTAAAAATAGCCGTGTAATTCACCACTAATTTTGTGTTAACCGCCACAATAATTCCTTGTTCTCCCCAAGAAAACTGTATTCCAGCCCATATATTTTTTTTAACCTTCTTATCGTTTTATATTACCGGCTAACCTAATAAAAACTTACATGGCAAATATTGTTGATGATTATTGCGAATTCCCTGTTGCCCTTCGCAGACCAATGTGGAGAATATGGCATAATTTACTTATCCGTTTTGATAAAGATGTTAGTGCTAATTTTATGAATTATGGCTATGCAGGTCTTAATGGAGATAAACCCATTGAACTGGAAAAGAAGGATGAAATAAACAGGTATTGTATTCAACTATACGATCATGTTGTACGTGATGTAAAGCTTGAAAACAAGAGCGTATTAGAAGTTGGATCAGGAAGAGGTGGCGGTGCTCATTATATTTCTCGATACTATAAGACAAAAAAATATACGGGAGTTGATATTTCTTCCAGTGTAATAAATTTCTGTAATAGATTTTACAATACTCCGGGTTTATCATTTAAGCAAGGTGTTGCTGAAGATATTCCTTTCGAAGCAGGAACTTATGATGCCGTTGTAAATGTTGAATCGGCAAGGTGTTACAGAGATGTTAAAGTTTTCTTCAGAGAAGTACACCGTGTATTAAGTCCCGATGGACATTTTCTATTTGCTGATATGATAGAAACTGAAAAAGTTGAAGGAATCCGTAAGGATCTGGAGAGTTGTGGATTTAAAATTCATAGCGAGCTTGAAATTACAAAAAATGTTGCAAGAGGACTTGAACTGGATACAGAACGCAGAGAAACACTTATTGATAAAAAAGTTCCAGGATTATTGAGAAAATCGTTTAAAAAGTTTGCTGGAACGAAAGGATCAACACGTTTCGACTCATTTAATAACGGTCAGTATCAATATATGAGTTTTGTATTAAATAAAAATTAAGGATATTAGCTTCTAAACATACTCTTACACCGAATGATTTAAGAATTTGGTGAACTTTATTCTTCTAAAAATGTTTCCAAAATGCATCCACATAATATAAGGATGCATTTTGTAATTTATGAGCAGATAACATTTTTACAATAAAGAAGACTATGGAACAAAATACTATACGATTTACCGCTCAAGAGAAAAAAGAATTTGTTATTGAATTAAGAGCAAAAGTTGCAGATTACTTTAAAGTAAATAAAATCTCAGAATATGGGAATTTTAGCCTTATATTCAAAACTGTTTTTATGCTTATTCTTTATTTTGCTCCGTACACTCTAATGCTCACCGGAGTATTTAATTCTTTCGCAGGAGTACTATTAAGTTGGATAGTTATGGGATTAGGAATGGCAGGTGTTGGAATGGGTGTTATGCACGATGCAAACCATCGATCCTTTTCTAAGAAAAAGGTTGTGAATAAATGGCTGGAAAATTCGTTATACTTACTTGGTGGTTCACCGTTTACATGGCAACATCAGCATAATACACTACATCATGGTTATACCAATGTTGAAGGTTATGATGAAGATATTGATCCTGCAACACTTTTACGTTTTTCTCCTCACAAACCATTATTAAAAATCCATAAATTTCAATATATATATGCTTGGTTTTTTTACGGATTAATGACCCTTTTATGGGTTACTACCAAAGACTTTAAACAGTTAAAAAGATACAAAAACAACAAAGTGCCATTAAGCAATAAGTTTTCTTACAATCAATTGTTTATGAGTCTTATTATATCTAAAGTGCTTTATTATGTGGCTTTTATGATAGTACCTATGCTAATTTTACCATTTGCATGGTATTGGATTGTAGTCTTTTTTATTGCTATGCATTTTACTTGCGGATTTATTCTTACCATAATATTTCAAACGGCACACGTTGTACCAACTTCAAAATACCCTTTGCCTGACGAAAATGGTACTATGGAAAATAACTGGGCAGTACATCAGCTTTTTACAACATCTGATTTTGCTCCAAAAAGTAGAATTTTCTCCTGGTTTATTGGTGGTCTAAATCATCAAGTTGAACATCACTTATTTCCAAATATCAGTCATATTCATTATCATAAAATATCAAAACTGGTAAAAGAAATTGCACATAAGTATAATTTACCTTATCATGTTCAACCCGGATTCCTAAAAGCCTTGCTAGAGCATGGCAGAATGCTAAAGCAACTGGGAAAATCTTAAGGTTTCTTATTTACTCTTTCTTAATCCATTTAAAAAAAATTGCAAAATTCATAGACACGAGCTTAAGATTCTTAGATCTGAATTTTTTAAAATTAAAGTCCTTTAAATTAGATATCTTTGCAACTTAAAATATTACACAAAATACTTAATGAAGTTTACTGAATTTAAATTAAATGACAATGTGCTTGAAGCTATCTCGTACATGGGTTTTGATGAGGCTACACCAATACAGGCAATGGCCATACCTGAAATAATAAAAAATAACGATCTTGTTGCCTGCGCACAGACAGGAACTGGTAAAACAGCAGCATTTATTCTTCCGATTTTAGATAAACTTACTGGAAAAACAGAAACTTCGGTAAGTACTTTAATAATTGTACCTACTCGTGAGCTTGCCCTGCAAATTGATCAGCAGATTCAGGGTTTTTCTTATTTTGTAAATGTAAGCTCCTGCCCTGTTTATGGTGGCGGTGATGGTGCCGATTTCGAAACAGAACGTAATGCACTTTTGGGTAATGCAGATATTATTGTAGCTACTCCAGGAAAGCTTATTTCTCATTTAAAAATGGGTTATGTTAAGTTTGATAAAATCAAATATTTAATATTAGACGAAGCCGATAAAATGCTAGATATGGGTTTTTTTGAAGATATTCAAAAAATCATATCATACATACCTAAAAAAAGGCAAACACTCATGTTTAGTGCTACAATGCCTCCTAAAATACGAACACTTGCCAGCCAGATTCTTAAAAATCCAAAAGAAATTAGCATTGAACTCTCCAAACCTGCCGAAGGTGTTTTACAAGCCTCATACCTGGTTTATGATGAGCAGAAATCTGATTTGATTAAATACCTAATTACGAACAAGCCTGAATACGATAGTATTTTGATTTTTACATCTACTAAAAGCAATGTATTTAAAATTGTCAGAAAATTAAAAGGAAAAGATTATAGTATTGAGGGAATATCTTCGGATTTGGAACAGCAGGAGCGTGAAGAGGTCCTTTCTCGTTTTCGTTCAAAACGAACACGTGTATTAGTAGCTACCGATGTTATCAGTCGTGGAATTGATATTAAAGATATTAACCTTGTTATTAATTATGATGTGCCTCATGATGCTGAAGATTATGTGCATCGTGTAGGACGAACTGCGCGTGCAAAAACAACAGGTATAGCTCTAACTCTTATTAACGAAGACGATATGCTAAAGTTTAAGCGTATCGAAGAACTTATTGAACGCGACATAATAAAAATGCCTGTTCCTCCTGAAGTTGGTGAAAGTCCGGTTTGGAATCCAAAACCTATCCACAAGTACAAAAAACGACCTTACAAGAAAAAACGAAAATAAAAAAAGCCTGTCAAAATTGACAGGCTTTTTAGTATTGTGTAAGTGAAAGCGTAAATATTATATTACTCTAACATTTACTGCGTTCAATCCTTTTTTACCTTCTGTTAATTCGAATTCTACTGTATCACCTTCGTTAATCTCGTCGATCAAACCTGATACGTGTACGAAATGTTCTTTGTTTGTGTCGTCTTCACTTATGAATCCAAATCCTTTAGATTCGTTGAAGAATTTTACTGTACCTTTGTTCATTATTAAATATTTAAAAAATTAATTAAAGCGCAAAGTTAGGATGTAAATATTAATATCCAAACAATTCTTACAAAAAAAAATTTTTTATCTAAAAAAAACTGCAATTAAGTCTTAATCGCCCCCATTATATGTCTTTTCGTTAGTATCTTATATTTTCAATAAAATTAACAACAAGATATTTGTATTCGAGATTCGCTATTTTTTTCTAGCTTGTTTCTCCTAAATCTTTTCAAAAAGATACAATTATTCCTTTATCAATTTAATAACTGTACCAGAGCTTTTAGTCTGAATGTGAACGAAATAAACTCCTGCTTTCAAAGAACCAATATTTAAAATTTCTGTATTTTGATCTGCCTTAATCGTAAAAATTGTTTTTCCACTTATATCTGATAGCTGAATACTTGCTCCAGTTAAATTAACTGATTCTATTTTCACATAATTACTTGCCGGATTAGGATAGATCTTTACATTTTCCTGTAAAGCATTATTTATCCCTGTTTCTTCAACATTATTAATACTAATTGTAACATTTTCCGGATTACTTGTATACAAACCATCGCTCACAGTTAGTTCAATTGTTAGCGATGTATTGGTTTCATAATCTATATCATCGGCATCATTTACAGTAATTTGTCCTGTTGTAGCATGTATTGCAAAAGCATTATTTTCGTCACCATCGTCATTAACATTACTTGTTATTGTCCAGTTTTGAAAGCTTGTTGTTCCATCCAAATCTGTTGCTACTACACTCCCCACTTCAGCTTCGTTTTCAATATCTTCATCAATAGTAAATGATTGTGAAAGAGCTATTATCGGGACTTCATCGTTTATAGCTGCAATTGAAATAATGTAATTCTCTTCTGACATTTCGTTAACACCATCCGACAGAATAAATTTAAAGATATCCTCTTCAGTGTTAGATCCACTATGTACATAGGTGATTTTATTATCATTAATATCTTGTTGGGTAAACGTTTCGTCAACTGATATAACAGTTTCCGAAAGTTTTAACACACCGTTATCGGGAATATCGGTAACTGTAAATGTTAATTCAGAATCTTCAGTATCTGTATCTCTAAATTCCAAATCATCAGTTGTTATAGTTTCTGTAGCACCTTCGTCTAATTTTAAATATCTCTTATTCCATACAGTTGGAATATCATCATTAATAGGGTTAACAATAATAGTAAATGTCTGTCCGGTTAAATCGTTAAAATTATCGGAAACCGTGAAAACAAAACTATCCGATGTTGTATTACTATCGTCGTGGATATAAGCAATTTTATTGTCGTTTAAATCTCGCTGGATAAAAGAATTTATCGCAACACCCTCATTATCTACATATTCCATCCAACCTGCTGAAGGACCTGTAGTTATAGTAAATAATAAAGTTGCGTCATCTGTATCTGCGTCAGTAGCTTTTAATTCTGTTGTTAAGATGGTATGCATTGCTCCTTCGTCGACACTAATTCCTGAATTTTCTAAAATTGTAGGAGTTGCACCGGGATCAATTGCTGTAATAGTTACGTCATTATAATCTGAATTCGAATTATCAGGATCGTCGGTAACAAAATCCAATGAATTACTGATTATATTTCCTTGATTTGAAACTGAAAGTGAACCATCACCTATCTCAACATCAAATGTTATTGTAACTGAACTATTATCGTTAATGGTTCCAATATCAACTGAAATTTGTGTGTCACCAGCGGTATTTCCTGTATTTACAGTGCCTTGAGTTGTGGTTACTGTCCCTACCGTTAAATTTGTATTTACATCAGGATTTAAATTAAACTGAACTGAAGATTCACTTGAATTATAATCATCGTCCGGATTATTTATAGTTGCAGTATACCTCAGATTATCACCAAAATCAACTATACCATTTGAGTTATTATCTGTTAATAAGGCATCGCTTAATGTTGCAGTAAGGTTTTTCGTAATTAAAATCTCATCAATATCTATCGTAGCATTTGCTTCGCTTCCTCCGGGAGAGGGCAAAGAAAATCCTGTGATTTTTAGCTCAATGGAACCTACATTTGAAAAATCGGCACCCGTTCCCTGATCAACTGAAAAGGATTCGAATGTAATATAATTCGCACCCATAGTACAACTTGCTTTTGAAGAATTATTTTGATCGCTGTAGACAATAATACTTAGCGGTGCACTCCTGTTATTCTGTATTAAAAAAGCATTTAAAGCTCCATGATTAGTAACATCCAAACCTCCTAATCCTGTATATGCTGAACCACCATTGTATGTTAAAACAACACCACTTAAAGCATTGGGAGTTGACGATTGCGACTGACTGCTAAATATTCCATTACCAGCCGAAGATTCAAAAGAAACTGCTACTTGTTCTCCCTGATAACTACCAAACATATGGCGCTTACCGCCTAAAATTGCACCGGAGCTAATTTCTTCTTCTTCAGCTCCGATTGTAAATTGTGCAGCACTAAAACTACTTGTAATGCTCAGTGCCGGATCATCGGAAAAATCATCAACAACAATACTTTGCGCGCTTAAAATCAGAGTATTGAAAATAAAAATTGAAATTAATAATATTTTGGGTAGAAGTCTTTTCATAGTTTTAATAATAAATCGGAGTAAAAAGCCCAAAGATATCATTTTTTAGTTCAGAAAAAGATCTAACAAAAGAAGTTATTATAAAAAAGCACAGGCAAAAAACACCTGTGCAATTTTAAATTGAGTAATTATTTAATAAGACTATTGTAGCGCTTTTTCAATTTCTGGATTATCAAAAAGATTTATTTAGAAAACAAAGACGCCTCCACCTGATGATCTTTGATTACATAAAAAAGCCTGTCAACAATGACAGGCTTATCAAATTCTAAGAAATTAAAGAAAAATGTTATATAACTTTAACATTTATTGCGTTCAATCCTTTTTGACCTTCTTCTACATCATAACTTACTTTATCACCTTCAGTTATGTTATCAGTTAATCCATTTTTATGTACAAAGACATCTTTACTACCATCATCAGGGGTGATGAATCCGAACCCTTTTGAGTTGTTGAAAAATTTTACTGTTCCGTTACTCATAATAAAAAATTTTAATTTGTTTAAAGTACAAAGTTAGTATTATATCATTTTATCTGATTGTTTTATGTGACTTTTTTTTATTATTGGGCATATCAATTACTGTTAATCATTAAAAAATCTTTAAAATTACACCTAATCAAATTTCGATTTATGAATAAGCTTATACAAAATAGTTTCATAAATTAGCAAGGTTGTGTTTTTATTGAACCAAAAAAAACACTCGAAAAACGCTTGCGCTAATGGCATTTTCTATTATAAAAATAGTTATTTTTTCTTTTTAAATACGGTTGTTTTTTCTTCTGAAATAAAACTTAGTTCCGTATTTTCTTCATTTAACGAAAACTCATATTTATGATCATCGGCATGTGCTTGGTCATGATCATCGCCTTCGTGAGAATGTTCTTCTTCTGCATGTTTCATAATAAAAATATTTTCTTCTACTGCAAATGGTCCTTCTTCAAGAAGTTCTCCATCTTTAAAATATTTCCATTCATGATTTTCAGTAATTTCAAGTACGTAAGTTATAGTAACAGAATCGTTAACTGTTCGCTCCCATTTACCAACAAGAGCTTCATGCTTTTTACACTCAGAGTTACAACTAAAAATAATAACTGAAATAAAAACTACGGATAAGACTAAATAAAACTTTTTCATTTTTTTGATAGGTTTAGTTATTAATAGTCAGAGTCGAAAATACAACTTTTCTTTATCTTTAAATATTTAGTTTATTGAACAATATTATTTAAGATCATTTCCAATTTTATATGCATCGCCAATTTTATTTCCTAATACACGGTATTCTTTTGCTCCCGATATATAAACGAGCGGATTAAAATCTTTCATATCAATAGAGCCCCAATTATTGGCATCCTTAATTTTATCTGTATCGATATGTGTTTCAAGTATTTCGCCAACAAAATGATTGGTTGTTCCAACTATTTTCGATTCGATTAATTTACATTCAAGATTTATGGGACATTGCTGAATTATAGGAGCTTGAATTTCTGATGCAGGCATTTTCACCAATCCTGTTTTTTCAAATTTATCAATATCTCTGCCCGAAGTAATGCCACAAAAATCTGTTTCTTTCATAATTTCTGCTGTAGCAATATTTACCGAGAATTCCTTATTTTTTAATATTTGCTCTCCGGTAAATCCTTTTGTACCGACAGAAATTCCCAGCGTTGGTGGTTTACCTGACAATATGCTTATCCATGCAATGGTAGCAATATTTGCATTCTCCATTGTGCCTGTTACTACTAATACTGTTGGTAATGGAAATAATATTCGCTGCGGTCCTAATTTTGTTTTCATAACACTTTTGTTTATTACAAAGTTAGCACTCTAAAAAAGAATTTGCAATATACCTTATAAGTGTTTTATAATAATATAAGCATAAAAAAAAGACTTGTATATAAGTTGGGGATTTTGGCAATTGCTTTCTTACAAATACCAATTGATTTTTTATTAACAGATATAATATTGTAACTTGTAGAAAATGTTAACATTAAGTTATTAAAAGACGAAATAATTGAGATAAAGACAATAGATAAACATTAGATATAAGTAAGCATGCAAAGACAATATTTATGCAATATTTTCATAGTATTCACTTTAAATTTTACAATCATGAGAAAGTATCTATTACTATTATTTGTTTTTATTTTATTAACAGGAACCTCCTGTGAAGAAAAAATCGATGTCGAAAAAGAAAAAGAAGCTGTTATAGAGACAGTTAAGAGTCTTGTCAATGATCGCAATGCATTAGATTTTGAAGCTTATATGAATTATTGGGTTGATGAGCCATACGCATTTTTAACCTCAACTGGCAAAAATGGTCATGATTTTATGGACTTAGCTGACTTGAAAATGAAAGGCAAAGAACAATTTGATAAATTGTTGGTAGCCCAAGAAGAGGGTACTTATACCTTAAAAATAGAACCTTTCGACTTTAATGTTAAAGTTTATAAGGAATCTGCCTGGGTAACTTTTAAAAATAAGTGGACCAAAGTTATTAAAGAAACTGAAGAGACCGAAGATTTGGGAGAAACCTTTCTAATCGTTTCTCTTGAGAAACACAATGAAGAATGGAAAATAGCATTTATAAATGCTATAATACTATTCTCATATGAAGAAGAACCTGAAATAGTAGAAATAGTTGAAACTGAATAAAACACAGCAGCATTAAGTAAACTGTATAAAGAAAGCACAAGCGAAAACGCTTGTGCTAATTTGTGGTTTTATAAATAATATAAATTAATAATCTTTAAATAAACAGCACTTAATTCGGCAACTATTACACCGGATTTTTTTGAATCCAACGGTTGTATAACCACATGAAAAATGCAGAGGCGATACCAATTCCCATAAGAATTATCCAGCCCAAAGAATTCCAAAAAGGATCGAGTTCTAAAAGTCCGTTTTCAAGCATAGTTGAATTCTTGCACATCACCTCATTTAGAATAGCAGCACCTGCAGGTCCGCCAACTAATGCACCAATTGCCATAGGAAGGTTTGCATAACCCAAGAAAAGACCCTCTTTGCCTTTAGGAGCAAGTGCTCCAATAAACTCATATTGTCGAGCAGCGGCGAAAAGTTCACCAAAAGCAATTAATGCCACAGTAAGAACTATAAATAATGATCCCATTGGAATTGTTACCCATAAAAGATTTACACCTTCTCGTACATTACCATATAAAAGTATTGGTACAAGGTTAATTAACATTGAAAGTCCGATAATAACTCCACCAATAATAATTGATTTAATTGGCTTGAACTTACCGAATAGTCTTATTACCAATAATTGAAAAAATACGATAACAAATGGATTGGCCATTGTGTAAATATCCACAGCAGGATCAATTTCTACTACCATTTCCAGATATCGAGGAAGAACATTGTAAACTTGTGCATAAACGAACCAAAACCCACTAATCACCAATAAAAATACAGCAAATCTAAGGTTACGCAAGACAAGAACCATGTCTATCAGGATTTTTACAACCGATTTTTTGACTTTATCTTTTATTTCCTGTTTAGGCTCATTATAAAAAAACAGAACCGTAAAAAATGCCAAAATGGAGCAAGCTACCGACACAGCAAATATATAGCTGAGATCCCATTCTTTTCTGGCAAAATAACTGATGCCTCTACCAAATAATGATCCTATATTAATTACCATATAGAATATGCCAAAACCCAAAGTTGCTCTTGATCCTGAAGTTTTCTGAACTGTCCCTGAAACGCATGGTTTAATAACCGATCCACCAATGCCAATAAGTGTGATAGCCAGAATAATAGGAATAATAATTCCATATCCACTTGTTAATTCGCTTGAACTTTTTGCAAGCAAAGTTGCGCCTCCAAACCATACCGGATATCCCATAATAAAATATCCTATTGCCAGAAGAACAAAGGCTCCAAGTAATGCTTTTTTAAATCCAATTTCGTCGGCAATGGTTCCCGATAAAATAGGTAAGAAGTACACCAAAAACCATAATACTCCATTTAAGGTACTTGGCCAATAATCACCCAGTCCAAGGCGTCCAAGATAGAGTACCACGAAACTCGCCATTGCGTAATAAGCACCCCTTTCAAATAGTTCGGTTACATTTGCTGTCCAAAATGTTCTTGGAAAGGCTTCAGTTTTTTTTATTTCTGTGTTATTTTCTTCCATTTCAATTTAGATATTAGTCTTTGAATTTTACGAATATACGTAATCCTGTTTGTTTTTATAAATGTGAATTAAAATAATTCGAACATTTAATTAATTGTCAAATCACAAAAAAACACAAACAAAAAATGCTTGTGCTAGTTGGAGTAAACTACACTGAACCGTGGAAGCAAACTAAAAAACAGAACTATTTATCTAACTGAAACTTTTAATCCAATTCAAAGCGTCTTCTTCATTTTTGAATAGTTTCATGGGTGCACCATACTTATTAATTACTTTTAATATCATATTCAAATAATACTGTTTAAATACACCACCATCAAAAATAACTGCAATTTGTTTTAATCCAACTTTAACAGCTACTGGCAAACATTCGCCTACAAGCCATTTTCTGTTTTCTGGAGATACTACTCCCTGATTTCGCGTATCGGTCATAACACTTTCAACTACTTGCTTTTCTTTTGAATGCTCTACAAGTGTTAGGAATGCTTTTTGATAAGCTTCAAATGTGGGCTTTTTCTTCCAGATTATTTTTCCCAATTTTAAATCAGTTTCATAGGAGACTTCGGCAAACTCGTTATCATCTAATATGTTTTTCATAGATTTAGAATAGTTTAGTTTCGAAACTACAATAACATTTAAATTATGCTGATCCTTTTTACTATTTAAATTGAATTTATAAATGAACTGAATCTGATAACAAAGATACTCTGTCTCAAAACCAAAGTCAATTTTAATTCTCGAACATCTATTAAAAGTTAAACTATATAAAAAAAGCACAAGAGAAAGATGCTTGCAATTGGGATTATCTTACCTTATCCAGAATTACACCTATTTCCATGGCATAACTTAACGGATCGTCAGACATATTGTGCTCAATTACATAGGTGTACGTGCCTGTTTCTTTATATTTTATGTTTAGTTCTATCATGTGCTCACTATC